>NZ_CP065581.1:900000-1035494 GCF_018389705.1 Mycoplasma mycoides subsp. capri
TATATTATCTTTTCCAACAATTTCTAATATCTTTTGAGCCATTAGTTCATATTTATTTATATCAGAATCATTTGTTGTTATATTTTCAATTATTTGTTTTTCATTTACTTTTTGAATTGTTTGTTTTTGAATCTCTAATTGGTTTTCTCTACCTGGAGTTAAAATATTTAACTTTTTAATCAAGAAATAAAAAGTTATAAAATATGTAGCAAACATACCTAAGGCATATACTCAAATTCATAATGGATTTGCATATCATCCAATTTTTGCTGAGATTTGTCATGAAGTTCAAAATGAAACTACATAATCAATAAACCCAGCACTAAATCCAATTCCTAAACTAATTTGAGATCAAGTTACAAACATATAAAAAATACCTGTAAATAAAGCATTTAAAAAATACAAAATAGGAGAAATAAAAATAAAATTAAAAGTTAAAGGTTCATCAATTCCAGTAATAAAAGCAACAAAAGCAGCTCCCCCATAAAAAGCAGTCATTTGTCTTTTTTTATCTTTATCTGAAACTAAAATTAATGCTAAAGCAACACCTGGTAAACCACCTAAAAATAAAGGGAAAAATCCAGTAGTAAATAATCCAGATCCAATTAATCCTTTTTGAAATGCAGGAATATCACCATTAATAATTGTTGTTGAATTATCTACTAATAATTTACCTTCTATTGGTAGTTGAAATCATACAAATGTATTTAAAATATGATGTAAACCAAAAGGATAAACTAATCTATTTAAAAATCCATAAGTACCTACTGCAAACCCTTTATAAAAACCATTTGCTTGAGATAAAGCTGTTCCTATTTTAATTAAACCAAACTGAAGTCATGGTCAAATAATAGCAAAGCTTAACCCTAGTGGAATAATCATTAAAACACCTAATAATGGAATAAATCTTCTTCCACCAAAAAATGAAAGAGCTTGAGGTAAAGTTACTTCTTTATATTTGTTATAAATTAAAGCAACTAAACACCCAACAACAATACCACCAACAACTCCAGAATCTAGTTGATATTTCACACTATTTCCTTTTAAAAAATACAATAATTGAGTAGCGCGAACCATCTGACCATTACGTTCAATTAAAAGCTTGTCTGAAGTTAGTACATTTTTTCAAATAAATGTTGGAAATAAACCTTCTTTTAATAAAGCTGTCATTCCAAATCAAACAATACCACCAACTAATGCAGCTTCTCCACGATTATCTTTTGCTAAACCAAAACTAATACCAATAGCAAAAATAATTGCTAAATTATCAAAAACAATTTGACCAGGAGTAGCTATAATCAATCCTATGAATTTTTGAATTTCAGAAATATTTAATCCTCCATTGGCTAATGGATCTTGAATTAAAGCACCAAATCTAGCTAGTAAAGCTGCAATAGGTAAAACTGCAATTGGAAACATTAAAGTTTTTCCTAAACGCTGTAGTGCATTTAAAAGATTATTATAAAAACTATTTTCTTTGTTTTGTTTATCTTTTGCTTTTAAAAAATGCATAACTTATCTCCTTTCTAATTTATTTCAATTAAATCTAATAAACTTTTTATTAAACATTTTAATTATTAATTTATAACAACCAACTTTATTAAATAGGTATTATAAATTCTTTAAACTTGTTTTGTTAATAAATTTATGCACAACACTTTTATAGATCAACTATTTATTAATTAAAGTTATTTAAAACTCCTTTCATAAATTTAATACACTAAATATACAATTTTATTTTATCTAATCTAAGGTCTTAATTTTTTTATTATTCTAATCATTATTTATAATTATTAAAAAATAAAAAAATCACAATTTTAAAAATTGTGATTTACATTAATTATTTGTATTTTTTTTATTTTATTGATACGTTTTTAGTTGAATCTTTTTTAGTTGGAAACATTGGATATTCAGGATGTGGTTCTTTTAACATTAATATACCAATTAATGATATTAATGTAGCAACAATAATAATTACTAGTTGAATTGAACTTACTAATACTTTGTCTAGTCCTTGTAAAAGTGTTACACCAGAAATTATAATTAATACAACAGTAAAGAACATGTATCCAAATCCTCAAATTAAACTAAACATTCAACCAATAGTTTTTGGATCTGCTTCTTTGTATTCATGAGGCATGTTTAACATAACTCCTTGAATACCTCAAACACATAATCCAGTTAAAAAACCTAAAATAATAAACATTATAGCTGAAAATACAAACATAGAATTATTTTGGCTTTTTCCATATTTAGCAACACCAAATACAAAAGTTAAAGTTGATAATACAAATAAAACTATTCCCATTGTAATTGCACAAGCAATAAATCATCTTCTTTTTGCTTGTTTTCTTGATCACAAACCAAGACTAATAGGACCTACAAACACAGCTGCTAAAAATGCAATCTGTCAACCTTGAATAAATTTATTAAAAGATCCATTAGCATTACTTAGTCCGTTAAAGATTGGTATTGTTAAACTTGTTAGAAAAACAGCTATACATAATCATCCACCATATAGTAGAACTCATGCATAAGTTTGTTTTTTCTTAATGTATGAACCAAGAATTTTTCAACCATTTACTTTTACTTTTGGTTCATCTTTTTTAATGTCAAATTTTGTACCTATAAGAATAAATAATATTAAAGGAATAATATTTAATGCAGCAAGCAAAGTAATTATTAGTTGTCATTGATTTCTAACTGAATCTGGCATGCTAACTAAAAATGCAGGTAAGATTGAAACAATAGTACCTAATGGATAAAATCAAATACCAAATTGTGAAACAATTGATTTTTGTTTAGAACCAAAGAAGTTAGCAACAACTGGTTGGGTTAAAATAACTAGTGTTGTTCCTCCAATAGCCATAATTGTTCTTAAAATTAAAAACAATGCATATCCAGATCTAGTTGCTGGCATAAATGCAGCTGGAATACCAGCTAATGTCATACCAAGCGCAATAATAGTTGTGTATTTATGAGCAAATTTTGCTAATAATAATGCAATAAGCACTGAACCTATAGCACGACCTAATGTAATTGATCAGTTTGAAATTTGGTTTAAAACTTGAAAACTACGGTTGTTTTCAATACCAAAGTAACCTAGAAATCCCGAATGAACTGTTCCATTACTTACACCACTACCTGCTAGTGTAACTGAAAAACCTCAGTTAGCGATAAATAGCATATATGCAAATGAAATAAATGATCATAAAATAAAGCCGTAAAGTACTTTATTTTTTTGTGATCACTGTTGGATCTTGTTATTCATATTCCCTTTCTACATAATCAGAATTTAAGATAATCGCAATTGATAAATTATTTGTTGGTAATATTTAGTTTTTTTAGAAATTTATTTTTTAGGGCGTAATAAACTATTTAAGTTTTTAATTAATGATTTGGTAGAATGAAAAAATACTGTATCAGTTGCTTTTAAAATGTTTTACTTAATATTTTGTAAAACAAATTTATTAAACTTGTAATCTAATTTTTTAAGTAGTAGGATGGTTATGTTTAGTTTAAAAAACTACTTGATTTTTAAAAATTAATATTTATTATTAACCTTGTAGTGGAATTATTGGTAAATAATTATTTTTCTTTTACAGAGAATATAAATTTTATTTCATCAGAAAGTTTTGTAGATTTAACAACTACACCACCAGTTTTATCTTCATAGTACACATCTAAAACTGTTAGTGTAGATTCATCTACTTTCAATATTTCTGCTATTTTCTTTTTAATTGTTGAATGAAATTTTGAATTATCTAGGATTTGGTCTTTAGTATAAGCACCTAATTCTAGATTTTCTTTTACTAAAAATGTAACTTTTAAAGTATCAGAGAATTTTGTTGATTTAACAATTGCTTCTCCAGATTGATCATCAAAATAAACGTTTTCAATTTTTAATGATTTTTCTTCTATTTTTAGTATTTCAGCAATTTTCTTTTTAATTGATGAATGTAAAGCACTATTATCTAGTACTTGTTTTTTAGAATAAGTCCCTACTTCAATATTTTGTTTAGGGAATTTTGGTAGATTTTGATTATTGTTTGGTTTTGAAAAATCATGATTTTCTATATCTCAACCAGTTATGCTATCTCTAAAAGCATCACTTCAGTGACTTTTTGAAATAACTTTTGGTTTTTCTTCACTTTTTTCATTACCATCTTTTTTATCTTTGTCTTTATTTTGATTAGTACTTGGTGCTTTTGTAGAATCAGTATTATTGCAAGCAACTACTAAACCAACTCCACTTGCACTAATCATTAGAGAACTTAATATTGTTAGTAATGATTTCATACTCATGTCTTTATAAAAAATTGATTAACTTTTTGAAGTTAATCGGCTATATACCTAGTGTATATAGTTAATTCCATTATATATATAATGTCAAGTTTATAACCAGATAGCAGGCCATCTTCATATCAGTTTTTTTACATTTTAAGTTTTATATTTATCATTTTAAAAAGATAATAGATTTTTAAAATTTAAACTTCATCATTTAATATATATGTTTATAAATTTAATAGATAATAAAAAATCAGCACTTAGTTGTGCTGATTTTTGTTATTATTTTTTAATTTCAATTCAATCATCTAAAACTTTATAATGTTCATCTCTTAAATAATCAATTCCCATACAATGACGAATTGGTTTTGAATAAACATGTTTGTTTTTTAGATATTTTAAGTGCTTTTTAAAATGCTTATAATCAACTAAAGCATCTCCTGTGCTTTGAATATGTAAAACATTATCTAAATTTTTAAAATCTTGTTTTTTAATAAATCTTTTAACTGGATAATGAGAAAGTTTAAATAGTATTGGTAAAAATAAATAAGATAAATAAATAAAATATCAAACCTTTTTAAATCCAGATTGAATAGCAATATCTAAAAATGAATTATATCCTGCATCAACAATAAACTTATTAGCTATTTTATTATTATATTTACTAATAAAACTATAAACAGTTCCTCCACCCATAGATTCACCATATATAACTAGTTTTTTTGGTTTAAGATCTTTTTTAACAAAATCAATAACATCTTTTAATAAATCTGCTTCTTTAATACCTAAAGTACATTTACCAAATTTATCAGATTCACCTCAACCAAAGTTATCATAACTAATTAAAGTTATATTTCTTGAAAAACAATAATCTAAAAACTTAATCGCATTTCTATTATTTGATAAAATACCATGACAATAAACAATTACAGTATCACCAGTTCCGTGTTTAAAAATTTTTAATTTTCCAAATCTAGTATTAATAGTTTTATATTCTTTATTAAAACCTGATAAATCTAAATGATCAAAATTATATCCATTTTCATTTGCTATTTGATATTCAAAATCTAAAGATTCTTGATAACTAACTTTTCTTTTTAGTTTTTTTCTAATTTGTAATCAAACATATAAAGATAAGATCATAATATCACCTATTATTTTTTAGTTTGTTTTGGTTTGTCTGGGTTATGATGAGATGGTACTAATAAGTGCTTATTAAATGTTTTATCATCGATTTCTCTTGTAATAAATTCTGGTTCTTTAAAGAAAAATAGTAATAATAAAATTGCAAATAAACAAGAAATTCCACAAATTAATCAAACTCAATATCCACCAGTTCCACTAATTCCAAACACGGGAGCTTTTGATAAAAATGTATTAACTCCAACAAATATAATTCCACCAAAACCATAAGTAATTGAGTTAAAGACAACAAATGTTGCTGGACGAGTATTAATAGTTGTTACTCTTGAAATAAACTCATATCCTAAAGCAACAGCTAATGTTCCAGTAATAGCTCCTCCAATTCCCCCAATTAAACTAGTAATAATTGGATCTTTTGGTTTTACTATATAAACTATTGTTCCAATTCCAAATCAACTAATTGTTGCTAAAACTGCTGATCATAACAAGAAGTTTTTTAATTTAATTTTAGTAATAACTTGTAATATTAAATAAGATAAAAGCAATTGCACTGGTATTGAAAACGCTTTTTGATATCCAATATGCTGAGGAGAGTTAAATGACTTTGTTGTTGAAGTAAAGTTTTCAACTGTATTTACTCAAATTGAACCAAATGCTTGTACTGTACCAATTACTATTAAAAAGAATATCAATCCAATAATAAAGTTTTTATTTAAAATAATTTGTTTTAAAGTTAATTCTTGATTAAGTTTATTAGCTTGCTTAACTTCTTCATATTTTTTTTGACTAACTCTTTCTTCTTTAACGTGTAGTTTGTCAAAAATATTATCTGGCATAAATAATCATAAAAAGATAGTTAAAATAACATAAAAAGCACCAACTACATAATATGGAGTAGCATCAGCTCAACTAATTGTTCTTTTATAATAGTTTAAATGTAAAAGTAATTGAGTAAGACCAATTGAACCTAATCCTGCTCCAACTTCATAAAACCCACGTACAAATGAAATTTTTACATTAGTTTTACGTGCAACTGAAGTAGCTCAAGAATCTAAAGCAGTTCTATAAGAATATAACATTCCAAATAGTGGAGTAAATACAGTAGCTAATAAAAGTACTGATGAAATTACTGGCATTATAAAAAACATCATTATAGATAAAGCTAAAAGTATTGGTAAAATAAAAAACTTATAAGTTTTTTTCTTAGTGATTGCATATACTAAAATAGGTCCTGAAATAAATGAAGCTATTAAAGCAGCAGCTGAAAATAACAAACCTTCTTTTTTAAATGCACTATTAATATTAATATTGTAGTATTTTGTAATTATATGATTTTCTTGATCTATTACAGCTTCTAATTGAGTGTAAAAATCATCTATTGTTTTAATATTATAATCACTAAAAACAATAGATAAATTACTATCAATTTGTGCTTTTCCAACGCTTAGATCAGTTTGTAACCCACCATTAAAAATAATTACTTTTTGAATAAATCATTCTAAGTTATAAACAAGTGTTGTTGTTATACCTACTAAAATTCAAAAAATAATTAAAGTTATTAACGACTTATTTTTTTGTTTTTTTAATTCCATAAATAGCCTAGATTGTTAAATAGACAAAACGTCTAAGTTATTAACAACAAAAATTAGACGTTTAATAAAACTTTTGTTGTTATTTTAATTTTATAATAATTGACTTTTATTTTCTTTAAAGACAATTGTTTTAAATTAGTATACTTTATAAATAAAAAAGTATCTTTTTCTAGTATAAACTAAAGATACTTTTTAGACTATATTATTTTAGAAATTAATCAGTAATACTTGTGATATTGTAATTTGCTTGTGTGATTTTATCAATGATTTGTTGTTGTTGGTCTGGATTTGATAGATCAATAATAAATGTTGTATGTATTTCATTTAACTCTAAATACATAATATCTCTATTAGTTTTAATTTTAATAATTTTAGCTCCACAAGAATTAATAATACTAATAATATTCATCAATTCTTTATTATCTGATGGAATATTTACAGATAATACTAATCTTCTATTAGTTTTAATTAAAGCTTTATTAATAATATTTCCAACCATTGCAATATCAATATTTCCACCACTAACTAATCCAACTATTGTTTTATTTTGATTTTTAATATTTAATTTATCAAACATTAAAGCAGCAGCTGTAACTGCTCCTGAACCTTCAGTTACAAACTTACAATTTTCCATTAAAAATAACATTGTTTCAGCAATCTCTTCTTCACTTACAACAACTACATCATCAACATATTGATTTAATATTGAAAAAGTTAAATCACTAACTTTTTTAACAGCTATTCCATCTGCTATTGATGGTTTTGAATCGATCATTACTGGTTTATTTAAAGCTTTTGCTTGTTGATATGAATTAACATTAGCAGCTTCAACACCAATCATTTTAATATTAGGATTAACTTGTTTTAAATAAGTAGCAATACCACTCATTAATCCACCACCACCAATTGGTACTAAACAATAATCAATATTTTTAATTTGTTGATCAATTTCATAAGCAATAGTGGCTTGACCTTTAATAATTTCAATATCATCAAAAGCATGAATTAAAGTTAAATTTTCTTTTTCTTTTAATTCAATAGCTTTGGCTAAAGCATCATCAAAATATCTACCAGATAAAACAACTTTTCCACCATACTTTTCTGTTGCTTGAATTTTTGCCATTGGAGCATTTTCAGGCATAACAATTGTTGATTTTAACCCTAAATTAGTAGCTGCATAAGCTACACCTTGTGCATGATTTCCAGCACTAGCTGCAATAATCCCATGTCTTTTTTCTTCATCAGTTAATTTACTAATTTTATTAGTTGCCCCTCTTAACTTAAAACTTCCAGTTTTTTGTAGATTTTCTAATTTTAAATAAATATTATTACCAGTTAAAGCAGACAATTTATCTGCATAATGTAAAGGTGTATAATGAATTATTTTAGAAATTTCTTGATGAATTTGTTTAATTTCATCAACTGTGAATGGGTGTGACATATTTTCTCCTTTTATAAATATCACTTTTCTACTAAATCCTTGTACATTAAATATTATATAGTCTAAAAAAATAGTGCTTTTGTTTAATAACTAAATAAAAAATAAATAAAATTAAGTGACTTTAAATGAGTGTTTTATATAAAAAAATAATTTGATAAAAATATATAATTTATATTAAGAAAAGAGATGGTTTTATGAATATATCTGGACTATATGATACACATTGTCACTTAAATGATAGTAGATTTATGGAAATTGATATGACTTCTAATGAAATAGTAATTGAAGCAAAAAGAAGTGGAGTTAAATATATTAATAATGTTGGATATGATGTTAAATCATCAAAAACTGCAGTATTTCAAGCTAATTTAGATCCAAATGTTTTTGCTGTTGTTGGAATTCATCCAAGTCAAATTCATTTATATGCTGATCAAGCTTTTGAAAGTATTGAAGAATTAGCAAATTCAAATAAGGTTGTCGGAATTGGTGAAGTTGGTTTAGATTTTTTTGAAACTAATAAATATGAAAAACAGCAAATTTTAGGTTTTGAAAAACAAATTGATATTGCTAAAAAATTAGATTTGCCTATAGTTGTACATTTAAGAGATGCAGTAAATCATTTTAGAGTATATGAAATTGCTTATAAAATATTTAAAGAAAAACGTGTTAAAAAAGCAGTAATTCATGGTTTTCGCGGTCCTTTAGAATGAGCATTGAAATTTATTGACTTAGGATTTTATATATCATTTGATGCAGCTATTACTCATGATGTTGAACTAGAACAAGTAGTTAAAAATGTTTCTTTAAATAGATTATTAGTTGAAACAAATTCACCATTTTTACCACCATCACCATATAAAAAAGGTTTAAGTTATCCAAAATATTTACCACTAATTGTTAAACACATAGCAAAAATTAAAAAAGTTTCAGATAGTATAGTTGCTGAAAATACTAAAAACAATGCTGAAAGATTGTTTTTAAGATCATATTAAAAAAACGAGAATCTAAATTCTCGTTTTTTTATTCTACTAGATCTTCAAAATTTAATACTTTATCAGCTCAATTAGTTTCGAAATTAATATCGTGAGTTGTAATTAAAACAGTGCCTTGAAATTCTTTAATTGCTTCTAGTAAAGATTCTTTTGCTAAAACATCAATATGATTAGTTGGCTCATCTAAAATCAACAAGCTAGCTGGTTCTAAACTAAGTGAAGCTAATCTAACTTTAGTTTGCTCTCCTCCAGATAAATCACTCATAGGATTTAACATAAGCTCTGATTTTATTCCAAATCTTGAAAGTGTTGCTCTGATTTCAGGATCTAAAACTTCTTTATGTCTACTTGATAGATATGAAATTGGTGTTTCATATTCATGAAATTTTTCAACTTGTTCAAAATATCTAACTTCAACACCATCACCAAGTTTACACCAACCACTAATTGGTTTTAATTGATTTGAAATAGTTTTTAAAAAAGTGGTTTTTCCAATTCCATTATATCCTTTAACAATACATTTTTGACCTTCTCTTAATTCAAAAGTTAAAGGAGCAGTTAAACTAAAATTATAACCAATTTCTAAATTTTGAGACTTAATAACAACTGCTGAATTAGGACGCTTATATTTAAAACTCATTTTAGGTTTAACTAGTTTTTTTCTTTCATCTAAAACATCCATTTTATCTAATTGCTTTTGACGAGATTGTGCACTTTTAGCTGTTGAAAATCTTGCGGCATTTCTTGCAATATAATCTTTTAGTTTTGCTATTTGTTGTTGTTGAGATTCTCTTGCTTTATCATATTGATCAGCTTTTAAAGCAGATAGTTCTAAATATTTATTGTAATCTCCAACATATCGATTTATTTTTTGATTTTCTATAGCATAAATTATTTTTGCTACTCTATTAATAAATTCAACATCATGACTTATCATTAAAAAAGCGTTCTCATAATTATTTAAAAAATTAATTAATCATTCAACTTGTTCAATATCTAAAAAGTTAGTAGGTTCATCTAATAAAATAAAATCATCATTTTTTAATAATAATTTAGCTAATAAAATTTTTCCACGTTGACCACCAGATAATTCTGATAGTTTCTTTTTCATATTATTTGGATTAATTCCTAATCCTGAAACTAAATTACCAATAGTTTTATCAATAGTATCAAAATTATGACTAGTTAAATAATCTTGTAATTCTAAAGCTTTTATTAAATCTGATTCTTTATATTCAATTGCCATATCTTCATAAATTTTATGAATTTTAGCTTCAATTTCAAAAAGATTTTTAAAAGCATCTTTTAAATACTCTTCACTAGTTATATTTGGATCTACTTCTTGGTGTTGATCTAAATATCCAATCTTTGCTTTAGGATGTCATTCTATTGTTCCATGATCTGGAGTAATTTTTTGAGCAATAATATTTAATAAAGTAGATTTTCCAGCTCCATTAGGACCAATTAAAGCAACATGTTCACCTTTATTAATTCTCATTTCAGAATTTTTATATAAAATTTTTTCTCCGTTTTGATGTGTAATATTTTCTAATACTATTAAACTCATATCTTCTCCTTAAACATACTAAAAATTAAGAAAGATAAAAGAAATAACTTGTTGTTAATTCTTTTATCTAACAGGTTTAACTTTTTTTGGAAAGGTGTCTGGTTCAGTTTTATTTTTAATTCTTTTAATATTTTGTGAGTGTCTTCAAGCTAAAATCAAGCCACCAATTAAAATAATAATATTTCCTTCTAAAATTCCACTTGCTCAAGTGTTTGATAATCAATAATGAAATGAATTTAGTAATGAAAATAAAATATAGTTTTTTCAAGCAAAACTAAATTTTTCTAACCCATTTCACTCTCATATAAAATAACTAACTCCACTTAAATAAGGAATTCACATTATAAGTAAAATGATTAAAGCAGAAAACATTGAAGCAACACTAACTTTTCTTGAAATAGCAACACTTATAAATCAAATAATTAAAAAGATAATCAAATATAAAACATTAACTACAAATAAAAGTCCTAAAAAACAACTAACTGCTTTACCACCTTTAAATTTGTAATAAATTGGATAACAATGACCAATTAAAGCAAAAATACAAGGAATAAAATAACTAGTCTGACTAAATAAATCATTTGGGATCATTGATAATAAAATAGCTGAAATTGCAGTAAACACTACTTTTAAAGCATCTAAAAAAGCTACGACTAGTCCTCACTTTTTACCTAAAGCTCTCACTGTATTAGTTGCTCCTGGATTACCTGATCCAACTGTTCTAATATCAATATTTCCCACTTTTTTAACTATAATTATTGATCAAGATATTGAACCTAAAAAATAACCAATCACACTAGCTATAATTATTCCTAAATAATGCATAAAAAATCCTTTCAATTCTTTAATAAGATTATAAAATAAATAAAACTAAACAACAATTGGAGTATAAAAATGCAAAACAAATCTGGTTTAATTTTACTAAAAGAAGTATTTATTAATAACTATTCTAATAAAATTGATTTTTTAAAAACAATTTTTTCAGATAAACAAATCAATGAATTAGAATCAATTACTAATATAAAAGAATTATTAACTAATTTAAAAGAATTATTAAATAATCAAATTCTTATTCATCAAAACAAAATAAAAGAATATCAATTAGAATTAAAAAAAACTAATAAGAAAATTTTAAACAAATTATGATTATGATGATTGTTACCAATTATTGGGATGTTTATTTTTTTTATTATTTATAATACTAGATTACAAAATCCATACTATGCTAACCAATTAGTTGATATTAAAGTAAAGATCACTGATTTAGATATAAAAAACATCTATATAGACAAATTATTAGAAGAAATCAATTCATCTGTGAAATTGAAATTCTAATAATTGGTAAAATTATATGTTAGTTCCAAAAAAAAAAAAAAAAAAGTTGTAATATTTTTCTTTAAAAAATTTATCTTTATATAATGTTATTTGAATTTAAAGGGGAATTTGGGTTGTACAGTTATTATTAATTTGTATTATACATCCTTAAGTTCACTAATATGTATAAATTTTTAAGGAGATATTATGACCATTAGAAAAGCTGTTATTCCTTGTGCTGGTTTTGGAACTAGATTTTTACCTTTTACAAAATCACAAGCAAAAGAAATGTTACCCATTATTGATACCCCAACTATAGAATATATTGTAAAAGAAGCTGTTGATAGTGGTATTAAAGAAATATTAATAGTTTTAAATGATAAAAAAAGCGAAATAATGAACTATTTTAGTAGAAATATTCAACTTGAAGGTTTTTTATATAATAAAGATAAAATCGCTGAACTTGAACAAATTAAAACTAAATATGACGCAGATATTCACTATATAATGCAAGATGAACCACTAGGTTTAGGACATGCTATTTCTTTATGTAAAGGTTTTATAAATAATGAGTCTTTTGCTGTGCTTTTAGGAGATGATTTATTTAAATGTCAAACTCCTGCTATTAAGCAATTAATGGACTTATATGAAGAAAAACATTCAACTATTTTAGGAACAATTTTAATTGATAAAAAAGATTGTAAAAAGTATGGTATTTGTAAAACCGAATCAAGTGATGATAATGTTTATAAAGTTTGTTCTGTAGTTGAAAAACCAGATGAACAAAACGCTCCAAGTAATGTTGCAATTGCTGGAAGATATATTTTAACTCCTGAAATTTTTAATTATTTAGATTTGCAACTTAAAGGTGAAACTGGAGAAATTGAATTAACTGATTCAATTTTAAAAACCATTAGTGATGTTGATTGTTATGCAAAAGTTATTGATGGAAAAAGATATGATATTGGAAATAAATTAGGTTATCTAGAAGCTTTTGTTGACTTTGGTTTACAAAGACAAGATCTAAGAGAAGAATTTTTGCACTTAATAAAATCTAGATCTGAAGACGAGCCATCTTCAAACAATGAATAAATTTAAACACTTATGTGTGTTTTTTAATAATAAGTTAATAAATAAGTATTAATTTTTTTACATTATTTTTTTAAATTTAAGAATGGAGTATATTATGAAAAAACAATCGTTACTGTATAAGTGGATACTAGTAATTTGATTTTTAGTTTCTCTAGCTATCACTGTACCACTGGTTTTTAAGCTAATTAAACTATTTTCAGTTCAAGGTAATCAAGCACTAGCAACTAAAATAGTTATTTCAATTTTACTAACAATTAACGCACTTATCTTTTGCTTATTTTGATTAAAATCAACAAAAGATATTGTATTTACTTTTTTCTTTATTCTTAAGAAAAAATCTTTATTGAAAAGATATGATTACATAATAAATTCAGAGTTAAAAGATGAATTCAAGAATAAAAAGGTAATTCTTTTATATTGTACTTGCGACGATTTCGATAAGGATGCTTTAAAAAAATCTATGAATCAAAACTACAATAATTATGAAGTGGTAATATTAGATGATAGTAAAAAACCAGAATACATTAAAAGAGTAGATGAATTTAGTAAAAAATATAATATTAAGGTAGTTAGACGTAATGATCGCGTTGGTTATAAAGCTGGTAATTTAAATAATTATTTAAAGAACAATCCTGATTACGACTATTTTGTTGTTTTAGATAGTGATGAAATTATTCCAAATAACTTTATAACAGATTCATTAAAATACTTTCAAACTAATAAAAAAATCGGTGCAATTCAAGCTTATCATTTAATAAGCAAAGGAAAGAATTTATTCCAAGAAGCAGTTGGAAATTCAAGTAATATTGCCAGTTTATCTATTCATGTACTTAGAAATTTTTATGGTGAAACTTCTTTAGCAGGCCATGGGATGATGCTAAGCAAAGAAGTATATGAAAAAACAGGAGGATTTCCACACCTTTTAGTTGAAGATACTTCAATGTCTGCTGAAATTAAAAAGAATAATTATGAAATTGTTTATGCTCCTAATATAGTTTGTTATGAAGAATTTCCTATAAACTATATTGCGTTAAAAAAACGTCAAGGAAGATGAACCGCTGGTAATGTTCAATATATAAAAAAATATGCCAAACAAAATAGAAGAACAAAATACAAATGATTTGAAAGAGTTGACTTAAGAATAAATCATTACTCTCTTCCTATTGTTCCTGTGATTTCACTTGTTTTTCTATTAAATTTCATTATTTTAGGATTCCTAAAATTTAATATAACTACTAATGACATAGCATTTGTCATCATATGATGTGCATTTTTATTCTTGCCTCTCTTTGTTAATGTTTTAGAATTATCAAAACAAAGAAAATTAGGGTGGGCAACCCCTTCTTTTATAAGTACAATAATAACTTACACATCAATGACAATATTTTTAGTAGCATCAAGTTTTTTTGCTCTATTTAATAAAAGATTAAAATTTGTAGTTACACCTAAAGAATCTAAAAAAATGAAATTTGCTTATGTAATGGCTCACTCTATTGTTCCTATAATTTTTGGTATTTCAGTTGCAGTTCTAACTTATTTTTCTTGACATACAATTTTACCAACTCTTATAGTCTCACTTCCTTGTGTTTTATCACCATTTCTAATAGCTAGCTCTAATATAAATTTAAAAGAAAAAACAGTAAAAAAATTAAAACAAAATGTATAAGTATCGCATTTTTTAAAAAGCGATACTTTTTTATATCAAATTCTTATTCAATTTAATAACTTATATATACAAAATATTAGAAAAAAAATCTAATTATATTTGTTGATTTAATATAATAAAATTGGTTTAAATATTATGAAAATTACAGCTATTTTGTCAAGTCTATTTTTATCTCCAACTCTTTTAAATGGTTCATCTATATTAACTGTTAATAATCAAACTAAAATAGAAACTAAAGAATTTAATTTAGATAATTTAACTATTAAAGGAAAATGGACTACTAAAAAAATTAAAGCTCTTTTACATAACGATGTTTTTTACACATCAATTGATGAGTTTTTAAAAAGTATTGATTCAGTTATTAACTATTCAAATTTAAATATTAGCTTTAAAGATAATAAAACAACTGTTAGATTAAAATCTGATCCAAATTTTTATATTGAATTTGATGCTAATAAAAAGAAAATTACAGTTTCAAATAATAAGATATTTACTAAAATTTTAAAAGATTATAAAAGAGGAGAAGAAGATTTAAAAATCAAATTCTTAGAAGAAAAAAATTTAAATAATGACAATCAATTTGAAATAGATTTATCTAAATATGATATTGATATTTTAAAAGATCAAAATAATCTATATTTACCAGCAATCTTACTTAATCAAGTATTTTTAAGTGAATCAAATATTCAAACCTATTTTAATGGTGGTGATTTTAAAATTTTTAAGTTTTATGAGGCATTAAGTTTTCCTGGAACTTTTTATCTAAAACAATCCGATAAAAATAATGAAAAAACTGTTCCTTTAGGATTAAGAAAGTTTCAATATGAGTATTTATCATTTTTATTTGATAATTATTATGCAATTAAATTAAATAATAATATTTCTTATAAAGAGCATTTTAAAAAGTATCAATCTAAGATTTTATCTGAATCAAGTAATGAACATTATCTAGCAACAAAACAAATTATAAATGAATTAGACGATCCTCATTCAGCTTATGTTTTAGATGGGTATTATGATAAAGACAGAGATTTTCATAAAAAGATATTTGATAATCAAAAAAGAGTTAAAAATAAAAATGAAGTTTTAGAATTATTAGCTAAAAATGATCCTAATAAAATTGATTATGAACTTAAGTCAATTAGTAATGATACTTCAGTAATTTCATTTAGTAAGTTTGATGAAAAAAGTGCTGAATACATACAAAAATCTTTAAAAGAGGCCCAAAGTAAAAGTGTTAAGAACATTATTTTTAATCTAACTCAAAATGGTGGAGGATATATTGGGACTGCTTATGAAATTATGGGATTTTTAACTGATAAACCTTTTAATGTCTATTCTTATAATCCTTTATCAAAAGAAAAAAAGGTTGAAACTATTAAATCAGAATATGAAAAATTTAATTTTAATTATTATATTTTAACTTCACCATATTCTTTTTCAGCAGGTAATATTTTTCCTCAAATTGCAAAAGATAATAAGCTAGCTAAATTGATTGGTTATAAAACTTTTGGTGGAGCTAGTGCAATTAATTATTACGTTTTACCAACTGGAGATATTATTCAATTAAGCAGTAATAATGTCTTTACTAATAAAAATTTTGAATCGCTTGAATTTGGGGTTAGCCCAGATGTTGAGTTAAAAGAAGATGTTTTTAAAAATCCTAGTGCTATTTATCAAAAAGAAACTCTTTTAGATCTAATTAAAAAAGCTGATAATATCAAAGAAGTTAAAAAAGAGATTAAAACTGAAAAACTTACTAAAATCTTAGATATTTCAAAAAGATTAAAAGAAGACAAAACAAAACTAAAAATTAAAAAATCTAAAGTAGTTCAACCTTCTAAACCTGAACAACCAAATAAAATATTAGATCAGAATAATTCTACAACTCAACCAAAATTAAGAAAAATCACTAATAATTTAGTTGATTTAACACCAATTTATAAACCTGAAAAACCTATTAGTACAAGACCATGAGCAATTATTCAACCTGCTAATAAAATCAATATGTTAAGTACAACTAAACCAATAAATAAAACTGAAAGTGAAGAAGTTGAAAATAAATTATTAGAAAAGAAAGCTAATATAGAATTATTAAATATTAAAAACTTAGATTTAGGTAAGTTAGATAAAATTGATAAAGATCAAATTTTAAATGCTTTAAAAAATAAAAATCCAGATACTTTAATTGATACTAAAGATTTAAAAGTTGAAAATATTACAAATAATTCAGCACAAATTTTATTAAAAGATTCAGATCAAAAAATAACTGTACATTTTTTAATATCTCAATCTAATAAAACTAATAAAAATACAATTTGAATTGTTCTACTAGTTATTGGTTTAACTACTTTATTAGGATTAATTAACTTTATAATAATTAGAAAATTAAAGACCAAAAAATTAAATAAATAAAAGATTATCAATTAAATTAATTAAATTATATTTATTAAAATGTATTATATAATTTAGTTATATGTCTGATTAGCGCAACTGGCAGAGCAACTGACTCTTAATCAGTGGGTTGTGGGTTCGATTCCCACATCAGGCACCATTTTTGATAACACAAAAAAAGACTTTTAAGTCTTTTTTATTTTATGCTTTAAAATTATAAATAGGAGCTTAAAAATGAATAATCAAATTATTGCTTTATTTTGTGATTTTAAGTATATAACTACTAAACTTTTAAATAAATTTAATAAAAATCAATTAATTATTTTTGGATATAGTTTAAATAAAGATGATTTTGATTATATTTGTTCAGATTTTCAATTAGAAATATTTAAAAAACAAAATTATAAATTTATTGATTTAAAAAATGAAAATATTGATCAATTAGTTAAAAAATATCAAATTTCTAAAATACATATTACAAAAAGTTTTAAAAATTATGATCACTTTTTAAATTTTTTTCCTAATACTATAACAGAAGATGATTTATTAGATATTAATAATATAAAAAAAGCTTTAATTAATGCTGATATTAATAGTTTTTATAAAATAGCTGGGTTTAATTATACATTTAGTGGAATAGTAACTCACTGTAATCATTTAGGAAGAACTATTGGTTTTCCAACAGCAAATATTTTAACTAATGACAGTTTAGTAATTAAAAATGGTGTTTATTTAGTAAAAGTAATAATAGATGATAAAAATATACAATTTGGTATGGGAGATCATTGAATAAATAGAAATAATTTAAAAGTTTTTGAAACTTATATCTTTAATTTTAGTAATGATATTTACAATAGTAAAATTACTTTTGAATTACTAGATTATATAAGAGATAATCAAAAAATAAATAGTTTAGATCAGTTAAAAACATTATTAAATAATGATAAAAAAGAATGTTTAAAAAGATTGGAGAAATATAATGAATAAAGTTCTACTAGGTTGTCATGTTAGTATGAATAAACAAAATAATTATTTAGTTGGAAGTGTTAATGAAGCTATTAGTTATAAAGCAAATACTTTTATGATCTTTACAGGTCCTCCACAAAGTACACTAAGAACTAATACTAATCATTTATATATTAATCAAATGCATGAATTAATGAATAGTTATAAAATTGATGCAAAAGATCTAGTAGTGCATGCTCCTTATATTATTAATATTGCAAATAGTGTTGATCAAAACAAGTGAAAATTTGCTGTAGATTTTTTAATTCAAGAAATTAAAAGATGTGAAGAAATTAAAATCCCAACTTTAGTATTACACCCTGGTTCTTATACTACTGGAAATTATAAAGATTCATTAAATCAAATTATTAAAGCTTTAGATATAGTAAGTAATTATCAAGTTAATGTAAAAATTGCTTTAGAAACTATGAGCGGTAAAGGTACTGAGGTTTGTTCTAAATTAGAAGATTTTAAATACATTTTAGATAATGTTAAAAATAAAGATAAGGTTGGAGTTTGTTTAGATACTTGTCATTTACATGATGCTGGTTATGATTTAAGTAAATGAGATGAATTTAAAGAACAAATGAAACAAAATTTTGATTTAAATAAAGTTTTATGCATTCATTTAAATGATTCAAAAAATATGATTAGTTCGCATAAAGATCGTCATGCAAACATTGGTTATGGTTATGTTGGTTTTGATACATTAGTTAATGTAGTCTTTGATAAAGATTTTTCTAATATTTCAAAAATATTAGAAACACCTTATATAGATAAAAACGCTCCTTATAAAATAGAAATTGAAGATTTATTAAATAAGACATTTACAAATAGGTTATAGTTCTAATTTAATAGAAAGGAATTATATGAAGAAATTATTATCAATAATAACAGGTTTTTCATTACTAATAACACCTAGCTTATTTGCTATAAGCTGTTCATCAAAAGTTCAAGTTATAAATAAATTTGATGATATAACATCAATTAAAAATACTGGAGCATTTAAAAATAATCAAGCATTTATAAGTAGAAATGAATTAAAAGAAATAGTAAGTAGTAATAATACAACTAGCTCAAGTACAGCAAGTTCAACAGCTGTAATGACTTCTACTAGTACTACATCAACAGGAACACAAACAAACAATAATAATGATGCAAAATATGCTTCTGAAAGACTAAAAGCATTAGCTGCTAATAACTTTACTAAAAATAAAAAACAAGCTTGAGATAGTTTACAAAGTGCTTCAATGACTTTTTATAAAAAAGTTCAACCTACTGCAGTAAATGTTTTAGGTTATGAACAAATAACAAAAGATAATGTTGAAAAATTAGATAAAGAATTAAAAACAGTCTTTTTAGTATTTAAAGATAATAATAAAGAAACTGAGAAATTAGAAGTTGAATTACTACCTGAAATTAATACTAATAATGGGAATAAAGTTATTGATAATGGTAATCTTTATTTAGATCTTTTAGAAAAACCTGAAAACCTAAAATTAGCAAATCAAAAAAGTATTATTGAAGTTTTAAGACCTGAAATCACAAAAATAAAAGTTGTTTTACAAAATACTAAAAACAACAATTCTACTAATAAAGAAGATATAAAAAATACTGAAGTATTTAATGTTTTAATTAAGCAATTATCTATTTATTTAGCTAATGCAGTAAAATACTTTAATTCTGAATCTGGAATTATTACAACAAGTCCTACTTTTTCATATAAAACTAGAAGTAATCAAATTTATGATTACATAGTTAAAAACAAAAAAGATGAACTATACAAAAAATTAGAAACTGCATTTACAAGTGAATTTAATAAAATTAATTTCATTGATATTTTTAAAGATTTCCAATTTGATGAAAATAATTCAACTGATAATAAAAAAATAACTACAAAAATAATAAAATCTTCAACTAATTCTTCTACTTCTTCATCAAATAGTTCAACAACAACAACTACAACTGAACCAAGTTCAACTAATACTAGATAAAAGGAGAAAATATGGAAACTAAAATAAGTTTTTCTAAAAAAAGAAAACTACTGATCCAAACCTTTTATAAATATCAATTATTAAATGCTAGTATAGATTACATTCATCAAGATATTTTAGATGATGTTCAAAATATTAATAATAAAGATGTTCTTTTTGAAATTGAACAAATTGCTAAAAAACAAACTGATCTTATTAATCATATAAATATAAATGTTTCTTCAAGCTGAAAATGAGATAGAATTCCTGCTGTTATTAGAGCTATTTTAATAGTTGGAACATATGAAATTTTATATACAAATACTCCAAAACCAGTTACTATTAATGAAATGGTTAAATATGTAAAAGAAATTGAACCTGACTTTGATTACAAATTTGTTAATGCAGTACTAGATAAATTGGTTAAATAATATGGAAAAAATTTTAACAGTTCAAGAATTAAACGAAGCCTTAAAGACTCTAATTGAAAACAAACAAGAATTTAAAGATATCTATGTACAAGGTGAATTGTCTAATTTAACTTTTAATAAATCTGGTCATATTTATTTTTCTATTAAAGAACAAGATGCTGCTATTAATTGCATGATGTGAAAAACTAATGCATATAAAATACAATCTTTAAACTTAGAAGATGGTATGCAAATAATTTGTTATGGGAGATTAACTTATTACATTCCAACAGGAAGAGTTAGTTTTGAAGTAAGAGATATCAAAATTTATGGTATTGGTGATTTACAAAAAATTTTTGAACAAAGATACAAAGAATTAGAACAAAAAGGTTGATTTGATCCAAATTTAAAAAAACCAATTCCTGAATTTGTTAAAAATGTAGGAATTATTACAGCTGATTCAGGAGCTGCAATTTATGATTTAATTAGAACTATTCATAGAAGACTGCCTCTGATTAATATTTATTTATTTCCCGCTCAAGTTCAAGGAGATAAAGCTGAAAAAGATATTGCAAACAAAATAAAACAAGCTAATGATTTTAAAGTTCAATTAGATGTTTTGATTGTTGGAAGAGGTGGGGGAAGTTATGAAGATCTTTGAGCTTTTAATGAATTAGAAGTTTTACAAGCGATAAAAAATAGTCAAATTCCTATAATTAGTGCTGTTGGTCATGAACCTGATTGAGTTTTATCAGATTATGTAGCTGATATTAGAGCAGCAACACCAACTGCAGCTGGAGAACTTGTAAGTAAAAGTATTATTGAAATTAAAAATCAGTTAAAACATTATTATCAAAACTATAAAACATTAATATTAAATAAATTAGATTTCTTTGATGAAAAATTAAATAACTATAAAAAAGAACAAACCAAATATATAAAAAATAATTTTTCTTTTAAATATTTACAATTAAAACAATTAAGTATAGATAATACTAAATGAACAAAAAATAAAATAAATCTAGTAATTGATAAGCTAGAAAATTATAAGCAATCTATAAATAATTCAACTTTACATATCATAAATTCACAAAATAAAACACTTAAAAATTATTTAATTGCAGATGAGCAAAAAATACTTAACTATTTAAAAAAACAAATAAGTGAATTTAATTACACAATATCAAGTTTTAAAGGACACATTAATCAAATATTAAAATATGAAGAGTTAAATTTTAATACACTTGAAAATAAACTTAATTCATTAGATCCTTTAAAACCTTTACAAAATGGATATAGCATAGTTACTAATTTAAATAATCAAAAAATAAGATCATATAAACAAGTTAAACTAAATGAAGATCTAAAAGTTATTTTAACTGATAGTAAACTAACAGTCACTATAAAAGAGGTGAAGATAAATGAGCAATAAAAATAAAAGTTATGATGAACTAATTTCTGAAATCAAAGAAGATACTAAAAAGCTATCAAGTAATGAAATTTCAGTTGAACAAGCAATGGAAATTTTTGAACAAAACATTGAAAAAATTAAATTAGCAAAAGAAAAACTAACTCAATATAAAGGCCAAATTTATAAAGTAATGCAAGATGATGAGTTAGAAGAATTTAAAGACTAATGAAATTAAGATTAGATGAATATATCTATAAAAACAACTTAACACAATCAAGAAATAAAGCAAAAGAACATATTCTTAATAAAGAAGTTTATGTTAATAATATAGCTATTATAAAACCAAGTTTTTTAGTTGATAGTAATGATCTTATTGAAATCAGATCAACTAAATTAGAATATGTTTCAAGAGCTTATGAGAAACTTAAAAAAGCTATAAATAAATGAAATATTGATCTAACTAATAAAATTTGTTTAGATATTGGAGCTTCAACTGGTGGATTTACTCAGTGTTGTTTAGATAATAATGCTAGTTTAGTTTATGCTGTTGATGTTGGAACAGATCAATTACACTTATCACTTTTAAGTAATTTAAAAGTTATTAATATGAGTCAGTATAATTTTAGAAATGCTAAAAAACAGGATTTTTTAAAAAATATTGATTTTGTTTGTTGTGATGTTAGTTTTATTTCTTTAGAAAAGATTTTTTTACCTTTAAAAGATATTGTTGAATTTAATACAAGTGGGGTGTTTTTAATAAAACCTCAATTTGAATTACAACCTAAAAATATTAAAAATGGAAGAATTAATTCTAAACTAGATCATAAACAAGCAATCTTAAAAGTAATTAGTTATGCAAATAACAATAGTTTTGATGTTATTAATTTAGATTACTCTCCGATTCTAGGAAATAAAAAACAAAATATTGAATATTTAGCTTATGTTATTAAAAAAGAAAATAATTATAAAATTTGAAAAGAAGATCAAATTAATCAACTAGTAAATATAGCTTGAAAAGAATTAAAAAATAGGTTAGATCAATAACCTATTTTTTTGTATATAAAACTCTAGTTGATAAAAATTACTAATAACTAAATCAGGTTTTTTTCTTTTAATTGATTTATTTTGATTTCTTCTAATTCTTAAAATATCTCTTATATTAGTTTTGTCTCTTTTTAAAACTCTAAAAATAGATTTTAATAAACTAGATTTAACTTTAACAATTAGATCTAAATTAGTTAAGTTTAATTCAAATAATAAAGCGGCTTCAATAATGTAATTAGTATTTGGATTGTTTTTGATTTCTTTTTGGATTTGTTTACTGATTAGTGGTCATAATAAACTATCTACTTGTTGTTTTAGTTTTTTATTTGTAAAAAGTTTTTTTCTTAAATATTTTTTATCAACATTATTATTTTTAATAATATTATTATCAATTTGAAATAATTTAGATTTAATCTCTTGATTTTCTAATACTTTTTTACTTACATTATCTGCATTAATGATTTTAAATTCAGGATGAAAGTTTATAAATTTATTTGAAATATAAGTTTTACCAGATCCTATTTTGCCATAAATACCAATTATCATTTTATATACCATGCATTCTAAGTTGTTTTTCAGCTGAAATTTCAGTTACTGTTATGATTAAGTTATTTGTTTTATTAACTACAAAAAAGATATTAGTATTAGAAGCTGAAATATAAATTTCATTACCTGACATAAAACTTTTAGTTGAATTTCTAATATGTTCTAAACAGATTTCTTTTACTTCATAATCTTTTTTATCTTTTAGTTTAAGCCTTTCTTTAGCTCTTTGCAAGCCATGATAACTGAAACTAAAATTATGTCTGTAATAATAACTCATAACAACTCCACTATCAATATAAAATAACAAGTATTACACTTATATTATTGTACTTATTTGAAACTATATTTTTATCTAAATTAATTATTAATAAATAATTTGTTTAACTTTTTAACAAAAAGGGTAATTTTGCCCTTAATTTTAAAAAGTTTGCCAGAAAGTGATGAAAAAACAAGATAAAATTTAATAAAAGAGGTAATTTTGCCCTTAATTTTAAAAAGTTTTTTGGAAAATGATAGATAAAAAACTCTAAAGAGGTGTTTATGGAAATAAAAAGAGATTTCTATTTAAATATGCTTATAGAAAAAATGAATAACAAAAAGGTAAAAATTATTACAGGAATAAGAAGAGCTGGTAAATCATATATACTATTTAAGTTATTTTACAATTACTTACTTTCTAAACAAGTACCAAAAGATCAAATTATTACTATTGCTCTAGATAATATAGACTTTTTAGAGTATAGGCAACCATTAAAATTGAATGAATATATAAAGTCTAGAATAATGGATCAAAACAAACAATATTATGTCCTTATTGATGAAATACAATATTGTGAAATAATTAAAAATCCTTATTTTCAAAACAGCAGTTATGATGTTAGTTTTGTTGATGTATTACTAAGTTTAGTTAAAAAAGACAATGTTGATGTCTATGTAACAGGAAGTAACTCTAAGATGTTATCAACTGATGTTTTTACTCAGTTTAGAGGACGTGGTGATGAAATTTATGTTAGTCCTTTATCTTTTTTTGAAATACAAAATTTGTTTGAAAATAAAAGACAAGCTTTAGATCATTATATGTTATATGGTGGATTACCTGAAGTTTATAATCTTCAATTAGACAAGAACAAAACTGAATATTTAAAAGATTTATTTGAAAAAATTTATATTAAAGATATATTAGATAGACATAATATTTATAAGGATAAGCTAGTACTAGAAACTTTGTTGAATTTTATTTCTTCTTCAATAGGTTCACTTACAAATCCAAATAAATTATCTAAAAGATTTTTATCTAACATGGAAATAAAAATATCTTCTAGCACTATTTCTAATTACTTAGATTATTTTGAAGAGTCTTTTATTATTTCTAAAGCTCAAAGATATGATGTCAAAGGAGCCAAATATTTTACTACACCTTTAAAATATTACTTTACTGATATTGGATTAAGAAACGCTTGATTAAACTTTAAACAAAACGAAGAATCACATATTATGGAAAACATTATTTATAATGATTTAATAAGAAGAGGATATAGTGTAGATGTTGGTGTTGTTGAAATTAGACAAAAAGATGGTGAAGCGTTAAAAAGAACACAACTAGAAATCGATTTTATTGTTAATATATCTCATCAAAGATACTATATTCAATCAGCCTTAAATGTTGATACACTAGAAAAACGCCAACAAGAAACAAGATCATTAATAAATGTAAATGATTCATTTAAAAAGATAGTTATTGTTAAAGAAGATATAATTCCAAGACATGATGATAATGGAATATTATATGTGGGACTAGAAAAATTTTTACTAGATGATAGTTTTTTAGATAGTCTAGTATAAAACTTTTTACACTAAGATATTTAACTATTAATTTTAGTAAATAAAAAATATATTAAAGTTCAAATTGTAATTATATGATAAATCATATACTGAGGTATTTAATCATATTCAAATATTTTAATTATTTGAAAATATATTTTTATCTAAATTAATATTCATAAATAATATGCTTAACTTTTTAATAAAAAGGGTAATTTTGCCTTTAATTTTAAAAAGTTTACTAGAAAGTAATAAAAATAAGTCTTTTTTTAGAAATTTGAATTATAAATACTAGTTTATGATTAGTATATTTAAAAATATTGCTGATTTTTTACAAAATTCATCACACTTTCTGAACTCAAATTTAACAAAAAGGGTAATTTTGCCTTTAATTTTAAAATGTCCCTTGGAAAGTAGTAAGAATATATATTCTTTTTACATTAAAAAGAACTACTAAATGCAGTTCTATAAATTCAATATTTCTGAACCTAATGAAGTGTTTTAGATAAATTTATAAAACATACAATATCAAACTTTTATACGAAAAATTTATATGGAATTCCAGTGTTTTTTTTTCGTAAAATTATTATTTTACAAGTTTAGAGAGAAAATTTAGTCGGATTTCCGACTTTTTTTGCACTAAATTATTGATACATAACTCAAACAATAATTCTAAACATTAAAAAAGACATTTATTTTAAACCATAAATACCATTTTTTATATTAAAAAAACTACCAAATCTCCTGAACCCCATTTTCTGGATTTTAGCCCATGTTTATGGTAGTGGGGAAAAAGGATATTTAAAAATTTTATAAAGCAGCAAATTATTTGTAACTATATTGATTAATAAAAGAAATATTTATAATTTATAATAAACAATAATAAATATTTTTATTAGTGATTTTATTTAAAAAGTAATTATAAAGTTACAATAGGTTGTAATATTTTTGATTTAATAGGTTATCTAAATTCATTTTTATAATTTTATTTTAATTAAAAAATTATCTAGTAAACGATTTTTTAAATAGGTTAACATCTTCTAAAACCTGTAATATTCTTTGCTTGTTCATTATGTCTTTTTTTGAAATTAACTTGTATAGGCATTATTTTTTTTAATAAACATGTTGATAATTTATGATTTAGATTCAATATATAAAAACCCCATTTCCTGGATTTTATTCCAGAATATGGGGTTTGAAAAGACTTGTGTTCTTTTTGTTATTTATTTATTTTGTTTTTCAAATTTATACACTTCTAATTCTTTATTTGTAGCTAATACAAAATGATTATTTCCAACATCATGTCATTCAGGTTGATTATTTTCATCATATTTATGAATGTTATGATCATAAATTGAACCAATTAAAGAACCTTTTTCATTTTCAATTGAAGGAACAGCATCTAATAAACTCTTAGTATAAGGATGATAAGCATTATTAATAATTTCATCAGTTGGTCCTATTTCTAATAAAACTCCTTTATTAATTACAGCAATTCTATCTGAAATATATTCAACCATTCTTAAGTCATGAGCAATAAATAATATAGTTAAATTATATTTTTTCTTTAACTCATTAAAAATATTAATAACTTGTGCTTGAATTGAAACATCTAGAGCTGAAATTGGTTCATCAGCAATTAATAACTTAGGACGTAAAACAACAGATCTACAAATTCCTAAACGTTGTTGTTGACCACCAGAAAACTCTAAAGGATATCTTGATAAAACACTTTCGTCAAGTCCAACTTGTTTTAGAATTTCAACAATTAAACGGTGCTTACATTCTTTTTCACTAAGTTTTATTAAAGTTTGTCTTTGTAGTTGAGATTCAACTAATCTATTATAAATAGGAGTGTAAAATTCTTTATCATTTGCTTTTAAGTTATTTAAGATATTTAATAAGTCTTCATATACAACTTTATAAGAATTATCTAGTGTATATGTTAGCTTAGTCATCTGATCAACATAATCAAATATTTTGTTAGTCAATTTATCAGAATCTTTAATTTGACTAGTAGTATTGTTATAAACTTTTTCATCAAAATCTGTAATATAAATTAATTTTGCGTTTTTAGTATTTGATAATCCTTCACCAACTACAGTCTTAACATCTTTAAAAGGATTTAATGAATTAGTTGGATCTTGGAAAATCATTTGTACTTTATTAACCATAAAATTAATAATGTCTTTATGTTTTTTACTAAATTTGTTTGTTTTTTCTAAGTTTTTAGGAATGATTCTATCTAGTATTTTGATTTGACCAAAACTATGTGGAGTTAAACCAATAATACTTCTTCCAATAGTTGATTTACCAGAACCAGACTCACCAACTAAACCTAGAACCTCTCCATCATAAATATTTAAATTTAGATCTTTAATAGCAGTAAATTCTTTTGCACCAAACCCATAAACAATATCTAAATTACGAATTTCAACAACAGTTTTTCTATTTTTATAAG
Source organism: Mycoplasma mycoides subsp. capri (assembly GCF_018389705.1). Taxonomy (NCBI): domain Bacteria; kingdom Bacillati; phylum Mycoplasmatota; class Mollicutes; order Mycoplasmatales; family Mycoplasmataceae; genus Mycoplasma; species Mycoplasma mycoides. The sequence goes on from NZ_CP065581.1 coordinate 928,160, forward strand.
CATTTAACATCTCATTAGTACCTTTTCTAATACTACGATATAAAGCTTTTTTAAAAGGTTGTTTTTCAATATAATACTTACTCATTTATAGCCTCTTGTTGTTGTTTTAGTAATTGTTCGTTTTCTTTTAGTTTTAGTGCAACTTTAATATTTTGTTGTTCTGATTTAGTTTTATAGTTGTTATAAACCATATCATCTACAAAAATATTTTCACCATAAAGATCATTAAGTATTTTGTCATATTTTTTTCATAAATTCAAAATAGTTTTTGATGGAGTGTAGTTTGGAGCTTGTGATCCTAATAAGTTACTTTTTACAAAATGAGTTGGTGAAATTTGATAAACTGGAGGTTCTTCGTAAAAATCAATATCTAATGCATAGTCATTTCTAACCGCAAAAGCATCACCTTGAATTTTATTTAAATTAGCTGGAACTGAACCACGAATAACTTGTAATTTTTCACCTTTGTTATAATCTGGCATCGAAGTTATCAATCCTCAAGTATAAGGATGTTGAGGGTTTAATAAAATTTCTTCTTTAGTTCCAGATTCAACAATTTGACCAGCATACATAATATTAATAAAATCAGCAATTGAAGCAACTACTCCTAAATCATGAGTAATAAAAGCAATAGCTATTTTAAATTGTTCTTGTAATTCTCTAATAACATCTAAAACTAAAGCTTGCACTGTTGGATCTAAAGCTGTTGTTGGTTCATCCATTACTAAAATTTTTGGTTTTAGTGAAATAATACAAGCAATAGCAACACGTTGAATCATTCCTCCAGATAATTCATGAGGATATTTTTTCATAATTTGTTCAGGATTATTAATTTTAGTTAGTTTTAAATAATTTAAAGCTTGTTCATAAGCTTGTTTTTTTGTTTGAACAATTTTACTTACTAACATACCTTCTATAATTTGATTTCCAATTTTCATAGTTGGATCTAATATAGACATAGGATTTTGAAAAACAGCTGAAATCACTCTTCCTCTTAATTTAGATTTTTCTCACTGATATTCATTAAAATTATGAACTTCTAATCCATACAATTTAACACTTCCAGATTCAATCACTGAATTTGAACCACTTAATCCATACAATAAAGAAGTAATTACTGATTTACCAGAACCAGATTCACCAATTAATGCATGAACTTTTCCTTCATAAATTTTTAAACTAGGTCCACGTAAGACTAAATTTTTTTCTTTAGGATTAGCTGGGTTTTTAAAAGATAAATAAACATCATCAATATGAGCAGCAACATTAACTAATTTTCCAAAAACTTCTTCTTGTTCGACATTTTTAAAAATATCAGTATTTTGTTCATCTTTATTCTTATTAAAAAGATTTTTAACTACATTATATTTATGTTTTCAATAATCAATAAAGACTTGAATTATGGACTTATTATTTTTATCTTTGATTTCAAATAGATCTAATGGAATTGGCATATTGTTATAAACAAGCGGTGTTTTAAACTTTTTACTATATCCTTGTTTGTTTTTAATTTGATCTTTCATATACTACCTATCTTTGTCTTAATAATGTATCTTGAACTGAATTAGCCATTAATTGAATAGAAGTAGTTACTAATATTAACATAAATGAAGGAATTAAAACATATCTAGGAAATACAGTAAAGTTTTTAGATCCATCACTAATTAAATTACCTAAAGTTGCAACATTTGGTATTGATAATCCAATAAATGCTAAAGAAGTTTCAGAAAGTATAATTCCTGGAATATGAAACACAATTTCAGTAATTAATAAAGGTATTAAAACTGGTAAATAGTTTAATAAAACTTTATAAGTTGGAGTTCCTAAAACTTTTGAAGCACTTACTCATTCAAATGATTTTGCTCTTAAAACTTGTGAACGCATTTGATTTGCAATTCCTGTTCAAGAAGTAAAAGATAATGCAAATACCATAACTCAAAATGTAGGTTTAATAATAATAGTAATAGTAATCAAAATAATAATAGAAGGTACATTTGAAATAATTTTAATAATAAAAGTCATTAATTTATCAAATATACGAAAATGACCCATCATAATTCCAATAAATAACCCAATAATTACTTGAATAAAAGTAGCTACAACAGATAAAGTTAATGAATATCTTAATCCATGTCATAATCTAGCTCATAAATCTCTACCTAATGCATCAGTTCCTAAAATATGACCATTAGTAAAAAATGTTTCATTTCTATTTTCTACATCAATTATTAATGGATCTTTTGTAGTTAAAGGAATAATTAAAGATAAAACAATTAAAGTTGCTAAAATAACAAATCCAAATACTCCAGCAAATGATCTTGAAAAACGATAAAAGAATTCTATAAAAGCATTTTTTTGATTATGCATTTTACTTGTTTCACTAAACTCTAATAAATTACCAACTAGTTGTCATTGTTGATGAGCTAACGGACGTAAAATTTTATTTGGTGCTAAATCAGATCCGCTAATATTTGTTGGACTTAATTCTGCTCTTTTTTTACGATAATGTCAGTTTTTAAATAATTGAGGTAGTTTTATCATATTAAGCTTTCTTTCTTACTCTTGGATCAATTACTTTATATAAAGCATCACGACATGTATATGACAAAATAGTTAGTAATGAAAATAGAGTTACCATAAATAAAATAATATTAAAATCTTTTGAAGTAATTGCATTTAATAACAACCCACCAGATCCAGTAATAAAGAAAATTTGTTCAATAAATAATGAACCAATAAAACTTCCAAAAATTACTACTGGAAAAAAGGTTGCTATTGGAAACAAGGCTGGTTTTAAAGCATGAGTTCAAACAAATCTACGTTTAGTGATTCCTTTTAAATAAATAAATTTACAATGTTGAGAATTTAATTCTCTATTTAGTTCAGTTCTAATATATTTAATATAAACAATAATAGAACCAAGAGATAATGAAAACCCTGGAAGAATATATGATGCTAAATTAGCTTGATCAAAAATATAAGGTATTCCAGCTGATCGGCCTAATAATAACAATCATAAAGCAAATACTAATGATGGGATTGATGAAAAAATTGAAACTAACACAGTTGCAATATGATCTGGTAATTTATCTGGATTCATACCAACATAAACTCCTAAAGGTATACCAATTAGTAAAGTTAACATTACTGAAAATATACCAATTAAAAAGCTTTTATAAAATCTTACTCAAACAAAGTCATTAATTTTTTCACCAGGAAAAACTGATAAACTAATTCCAAAATCAAAATGTAAAATGTTATATAAATAAATTCCATATCTAACAAGTAATGGTTGATTTAAACCATAATGCTCTTCAACAGCAGCCTTAGCAGCTTCATCAAGTCCAGCAGTTAAACCAGTTCCACCTGGTACTGAGTTAATTAAAAAGAAAGTAGCAGTAATAACAATAAAAGCAACAACAAAAAACTCTATAAATATTCAAATTGTTCTTAGTAATGAAGAAATTCAAGGTGTTTTGATGTTAAAAATACGTTTATGTCAGGAAATATCGTATTTTATTTTGTTACTAAAATCTACATGTTGTTTATGCTCTATAGCATTTTTTGGTAATGTAGATAAATCATCAACAAAATTAGATGTTGTTTTTGATTTCATTATTCTGTCTCCTTAATATCAGTTGGTAATTTTGGACTTGGTGGAAAGGCTGTATCGTATGCAAATTGTAATGAATAAGTAAATAGATTATCACTTCCATTTACTCTTGAAATTTCTCAATATGTATCAACTTCCATTAAAGGAACAACTGGAGCTGCATCACGAATAATTTTTTCTAAAGCTCCAATAATTCCAAATGATGATTGTTCAGTTCATTTTTCTTCATTAATTTCTTTTAATGTATATTGATTTGTAAAAAAGGCGTTAACACGTTCAGTATATTCACTTAATGATTCTTCTTTAATTACATCTTTATCTTTATATTTAGTTTTTCTAAATGATAATTCTAAGATTTTATTTCATAATTTTTCATTAATACGTAAACGTGTTCTTAGTTTGTCAGCTTCACTTTTATATTTTTCATCAATAATTACTTTTCCAGATTCATCTAGTTTATAACCAATTTCACTAAAGTATTTTTCATAAGTAAATGAACCAGATGGATTATTTCTAAATCCTGTAGTTTTTGCATTTTTACTATCAATTCCATCAGTTCTAAAAAATACTCTTACATAACTATAAGCATCAGATCCAAATGCATCAAAGTTACGATACAATAGATCAAACTCACCTTTAGTTCTTGCATATTCATACACATTTTCAGGTAAGCTTTTAATTTCAATATTAATAAATCCATTAAATGCTTTTCTCATAAAATCTTGTAAAGCAATACCGGCATTTTGTTGTTCATCAGTTGAATTTGAAATATATTTTAAAGTTAGTGATTTAACATTAGGATGCTTTTGTTTAAATAAATCTAAATACTTATTAGCAATATTTAAATCAAAACCTTTATCTGTTCTATCAACATGTTCAAAATTATAAGATTTTGATAAGTGATCTATATGTTTATAATTTTGTACTGGAATTGCTTTTTTATTATCAACTTTTGTATACATTTCATCATGATCAAATGCGATCTCAATAGCATCTCCAAATGATGAAGAACCTTGACCAAATGCTGTTCAAGTAATAACTGGATATGAAGAGTTTCAACCAACAATATTTAACATTTCATCACGATTGATTGCATAATAAATTGCATTTCTTAAATCAGAATCATAAATATAACGTGAATCAGAGTTTTTATCTAAAGTTTCATATCTTTCTTGATCTAAGTTAAAAGCTAAAGCAATTGTTCCAAATCCAGCAGATTTTTTCATATATTTTCTATATTCTTGATTAGTTCAATAAGGTAATTGACTAATTGCTGGTATTCTTGTAGCTGCAATATACTTATCATCATATAAAGCAGCATTAATATTAGGATTTGAACTAAAGAAAATTTTGATTTTGTTTGAAATAGTTTTTGGTGCTGAATAATAATTTGGATTTTTACTTAATAATAAATATCCTTGAGGACCTAAAACTGCATCATCAAGATTAAATGCTCCCGTTGTTAAAAATCTTTCTTTAGTTAAACCAAAATCATTAATTCCACCATTTAATTCAACAAATTTTCTATTAATTGGAAATAGTGTTGATAACATATCTTGAACAACATTTGAAATTGAAGTAGGTTCACTTGCAGCGTACTCAACACGTAGTGAATATTCATCTAAAGCTAATTCTCTATGTCATCTATATTTTTTAGCATCAAAACTATCAATGAACTCATTTGATAAAGTGTCAGAGTTTTTATAAGCTTTATTAACTTCTTTATTATAATTTTCAAGATTATTTTCACTATATGTTGTATTTATATGACTTTTTAATTCTCTTGATTGTTGTAGTAATTTTTCAAATTCTTTACTAAACTTTTGTCTTGGGTCAGAAAATAAATATTTTTTAATTTTAACTGCTTTTCTTTGTAATGTGTTTTTACGTTGTTCTGAACTTAGATTTGGATTTAAATACTCTAAATTAGGAAGCATTATTATAGTTTCATCAGCATTTGGATCAAAATCAGGAGAATAAGGAATACTACTTAAAATTTCTCTATTTGAATAATTTCAATATAGTCTTCCTGAATATAAACCTAGTTTTTGAACTGCTTTTTGTAGTTTATCTAAAACTTGTTTTTCTTCTTTAATTAATTCTTGTTTTTCTTTATCTGAAACAGTTCTATTTTTATACTTACTACTATTTTTTAAAATGTGATCAATTTGTGAAGCATAAAAATTCTTTTTATATCCTTCATTAAATACATCGTATAAATATTTTCCATTAATTTCTTTTATTTTTGGATATTGAAATGGATTAGTATAAGTTACACCAAATTTTCTAATGTATTCATTTTGTAAATCAACAACAGTTTGAGCGTTTGCAAATTTACGTTGTAAGATATTAGTTAGTCTTTGAGATCCAGTTGATAAATCTAAAATATAATGAAGTGCATCAACATAATCATCAGCTACAACTTCATCATTATTACTTCATCTACTTTGACCATTATTTAACAAAATATTTACTGATTGAACTTTATTATTACTTAATAAAATACTTGCAGGATGATAAGTACTTTTATCAGCACTTAAAGTTCCAGTGGTGTTTCCAAATCCATCAAGTGCATAAAACCTACTAGTTAGATTTGCACTTGGTTCTTTAGTTGTGTAGTATTTATCAATACTTGTAATACCTTTTTCTATATCACTATCTGTAAGCTTTATATCATTTGTATAAGCTCCCATTGGAATTTCAGGAATTGATAAAATTCTTTTTAAATTTTCACTAGGACCAGATTTTAATGGAGCTTCAACTAAGCTTGGTAATACTTTACTAACTGATGCAAATTTAATGTAGTTTAAAGAGTTAATTGGTTCAGCTACTAAACCTAGATCATAGTTTCTAACTTCTTTTTTAGATCTTGTATTAGCGACTATTAGTGGAATAGAGGTTGCTAAAATTGCAGCTGATATACCACCAAATATAATTGAAAATTTAGTTATTTTCTTCATAATAATCTCCTATTTAACTCCATTAAATTGATCATAAACATAAAGTGTATTTTCATAGTGTTTAAATCCATTTGCATCAACTTTAACTGGGTTTTTACTTTTTTCCATTCTAATTGGAGCTTGTGAGAATGTTTTTCCATTTTCAGCAATTGATTGAAAATCACCTAAATCAGTTTTAATAATATCTTTAGTTCCTTTTTTATCACTTGAAAAATAAACACTATATTTTTGTCCAGGTGTTAATAAGGCATTTTGATATTTAGACATAATTGCATAATCACTAACTCATGAAACAAACCCAGTTCCTTTATGATGACCATTAGTATCTTTATAGTCATATTTTTCATGGGCTAAAGTATGACGAATCTTATCTTTTTGTTCTTGAGTTGTAGCAGCTTCATATTTAGCTTCATTTTCAATATTTTGAGTTTTGTAATAAAACATATTACTACTAAATTGCTTATTAATTTTTACTGTTTTAACTTCTCCAGTTTCTTGGTTTTTAAATGCTAAATAATTTGCTTTATTTGCAACATCACTTGATAAATATCCAAACATAGCAACAGCATCTTTTGAAGCATCTCTTCAAATACCACTAATGTTTCGCTTTCCTACTCCTTGAGATTGAATGTAATATTGTCAATAAGCATTAACTCTTGAAGTAACTTTTTTGTTCTCTAAATCTTTAATTCTAATAGTGTCATCTATTATTGGTTTACCATCATCATCATAAAGTTTGAAATCTAAAAAGTCACGATATCATCTATCTTTAAATCAACCGTTATTAATTGATTGGAATTCTCCAAAATAGCTATTATTATAGTTTGAATCATCACTTAAATTAGATTTTTGAGATAGTTTAGAATTACGATATTTTAAATTTAAAGCTTCAGCTTTATTTTTAGCCTCATTATCAACTAATTTTTCATAATCTAAAATAGTATTTACAATACCATTTCTTCCATCACTATCATTAATTTTAATTGCACGTTTTTTTCATTTAGCAGTTGTAGTTCCATCAACAACATACTCTAAACCAGTTGTAGCTTCACTAATGTTTGATAAAAAGCTTGGCATATTTCCAAAATCATGATTACTTGGAGAATAAGTAATTTGTAAGTTGTCACGGTTAATTACTTCAGCAAAACTATAAGTATAATCTGAAAATAATTCATTAAATTTACGTTCAGTTTTATTATGGAAATATTCTAGTACATCTTGAGATGGAGAAGTGTGGAACTGAGCAGTTGCTAATGATGAAAATATACTTAATAGATCGAACTTTTTATTAGCGATATGAATTTTGGTTTGATCAGTATATAGTTGTATTTTATTATCAAAAACTAGTGCATCAACTAGATTTAATTGCTTAATTTCTACCTTTAATTCTTTAGCAAATTTATCATATGCATTTAGCATATCTTCAGTACTAATCTCTCATTTGTTCTTGTCTGGATCTTTAATTTTGAATTCTGTTTTTTTAAAGTCTCCATATCCATGAACTGAATCAAATATTCACCCTAATTCCTTGTTATTTTTAATATCCTCAATAGAAAGCGCACTATTATACATTGCAAAATATGAAGAGCTAAATCTGCGCATTATTTCATTTGCTCATATTTGGTCAGTTTTATCTTTGTTAGCTTTTTCGTAAAACTTTCTGAATGCTTCTTTTTGATTTGCATTCATTGAAGTAAATGAATCTAATTTATCTAAAACATATGTTTTAAAATTATTTTTAAATTTGTTAATATCAATTTTACCCTTAACATAATTTTTATCTCAATTAACAGTTTCATCAGATGCACTATATTTAGCTTTTGTTAAATCTACATTTACAAAATCTAGTCATTTTTGAATATCGCTAAATTCTAATCTGTTCTTTTCAAAATTATTAAATGAACCAAATAAACCATTTATAATATTGTGATCAAGAGTTTTTAAAGCATCACCATAATTTAGTTTTAACTTAACAACATCTAAAATAGTATTATCTTTACTATTATCAAGTGAAACTACTTGTTCAGACTTATTTATCATATTTCATATACCATCTTTATTAAATTTGCTTGCAATAAAAGTTGGGGTATATGCTGACATTCATTTTAATATTTTTTTTGCTTCGAATATTTTTTCATATTCTTTTGGTAATCTACTTAAAAAATACAAATCAGTATAAGCATCTTGCAATTTAACATTAGGCATATACATTTTATTTTTATCAATTCATAATACTTGGGCTGAACCACCATTAGTTGGATTATCTTGAGAAGAGCCTGCTGTAAACATCGTTGCTAATAATGATGCAAAATTAATTTGACCATTACCATTTACTGGTTTAGAATTTTTTGGATTTGCATATATTAAACTAGATTGTTGATCTTTGTATTTATGACTAATTTTATTTTCTGTTCCATCTAAGTTATAATATTTAATTTTGTTTCCGTCTTTATTAGTATCTTTATAAGAGCCCTTATCAACATCTCTATTTGAAACATAATTACCATAAATCTTTTTAAACATTTCATTTGCTTCATATGGTAATCTTGCACCAAAAATATTTTTAAGTGCAGGATAATTTAAATCAATTTTAGAATCTAAACTAAGACGTGAGTCTGTTTTATTTCATCCATTTATTGTATATTTATCAACTACTAAAGATTTGATTGTTTTTTCAACAGTTTTTATTTTTTCATTAACAAATTCAATGGTTTGGGCCGCATTTACACTTTCATTTTTTAAATCTACACCAAGAGGAACATTAATTATAGGAGATCCGTCTCTGTTGTAAATTAAAACTTCAGTAATCTTTGTATAATTTCCTTCTGAATCTTTTTCACCTTTTACAACAATTGGTTCAACTGTTTCATTATTTCCATTATTATTAATTTGAAATTGTACAGGATTTCCCTTTCCATCTTTAAGTATTCCATTTAACATTTTTAATGAAGCAGGTCTAAACTTTAATTCGCCGTTTTCATCTTTATACATGTATTTGACAACTTCATTATTCTTAGTAGAACTATTAACAGTTGGATTTAATGTACCTGAATAAAAATCGATTGCATTAGCAATTCATAAATCAAAAGGGTTAAGTCATTTTTTGTCATTTTCACTTGTTAAGCCATTGTCTTTTTGACGCTCTTTAACAGCTTCTAATAATCCTGCAAAATCCTGTAAAAATCTTCTCTTTTTATTACTAAAAGCAGTTCTAATATTTGGATCTTCAATATTAACTCCTCAAATATCAGAATCATCTTCTAATCCTTTTTTATTAGATTTAGTATCAAAACTTATAGAACCATTTTTATCTTTTTTAGCAAAATTAAATGTTGCATATTCTCCATAATCTTTAATTGCACCAAACTGATCTAATAAACGTTTAGTTTCTAGTTCAATATGAGTACGAGCTTTTAAAAATAAATCAACAGCTTCTCTACTATAATAGTTATTAATGTTTGGTGTTGCTCCAGGAGTTAAAGCACTAATAAAAATTGGATCACTTCCTTTATTTCCTAGATCATGAGCACCATTTAAAGTAATATGATGTCCATATTCATGAGCTCCAACAAATTTTAAAAAGTCAGTTGAAATACCTTTAAAGTTTTTATCTGACATTTTTAAAATCGCTCATAATCCAATACGATCATCTTTTGTAAATCCTAAATATTTACCATTTTCTAGCTTATATTGCATTACACCATTTTCATCAATAACTTTTTTAATATGTGGTCCTTCTAATCATTGTGCTGCGTATGGGACTTTTTCTAATAATTCATCAATTAGATCTTCATAAGCATCAGTATAAACATCAAAAGTTTTTTCAATTTCTCCTGTTATTGGATTTCTTAAGTCACTTTCTTCTTTTAATACACTAGGAGAAACCATTTTTTTATAACCTAAAACACTAAAAAAATCATTAGCTGCTCTAATTACACCGTGATTTATATCTGAATTTATAGATAAATTAACAACTTTGTTTCCAAATTGTTTTTGTTGATCTGCTTTTTTATCTTTAAGTACTTCTTTTATTGTGATTAATAAATTTTTGTTCTCTTTTTTAACATTGGTGATATCTGCTTTAAAAACAAGTTTATTAATCTCATTTTGATCAGCATTAGGCTTTAATAATTTTCTTTTAGTAAGAATATCAACTAATTCGATTTTTGTTTTTGCAACAATTAAATCATTTTCATCTAATAATTGTTTATAACTTATCTTCTCACTAGAATTGTTAGAGTTGAAAGCGTGTTTTGAATAAACAAAAAAGTCTGTTATACCTTTATTTATATTTTCTCTATCAGAAATAAATTCATCGATATTATAAAAATCTCTTCAATTTAACTTAAGTTTATTACGATTTTCAACTAGTGATTCTATTGAAATTAATTCAGGTAATGTATATGCAAAATCAACATTATAGTAATTTTGTTCTTTAAATTGTCTGTTTTTTGTTGATTGGTTAAGTGTTTGAAGTATTTGTGTTTCTAAATCAAACAAACTTTTTGAAACTTCTTTAAGAATTTTTGATTGTTCCAAACCATTTTTTAAATCGTTGTTATTGTTTAACTTGCTTGATTTATCACTAATAGATTTAACTTCTTTTTCAAGTTCTTCAAATTGAGCATTTTTGTCTATTTTTGATTTTTTTAAGTCTTTAATTTGCGTTTCAATATTTTTTAATTTACTTTTAAATTCTTCAACTGCTTTTGAAAATTGCACATAATCTTTTAACGCAACAAAAGTTGTTTTTTTCTCATTATTAGTTTGTTCTGTTAAAACATCACCAAAAGCATTGTGAATATAATATTTTGTTTTATCATTAAATGTTATAAGTAATTTTTTATCTACAACTTTATTATTACCATTAGGTTTAACTTGATCTTGTTTTACTTCAGCACTTTCAATAGTTTTTTCTTCTAAAATAACATTTTTAGGATCTATATTTTTAAATAAATTATATTTATCATTTTTCTTATACTCCGATAATTTTATTTCTAATTTATTCTTAGCTTCATTTAAATTACTAGCTGGAATAACAAATAAATAATCAGATTTATCTTCTAGTCTTTTGCCTTCTAATTCAGAAAATGAGTTAGAAAAATTGTTATATCAATCTTTTTGTTTATAAGCAAATACTTTTTGACCTTTTAAAAAACTAACATTAGTAATTCCTCTAAAATATGATTTATCGATTGTTTGTTGGGATAAATTAGCAAGTGAGTTGTAGTTACTAATGTTAGTTAAAAAACTTTCTAGATCTTTTTTTGTTAAAACTTGTTGATTTAGTTTATAAGTTAATGATTCATGAGCATTACCTCTACCAGATAAACTAGAATAAATTGGTAAAGTTCCAAAAAAGGCATCTGGATAAAACTTAATAGTTGTTTCTTCTTTGTTTTTATTACTGTGAGCACCTAAAGTAATACTATTACCATTCATCTCAACACCTTTAACAATTGAAAATGATTTTAAAGTAATAATTTCAGGTCCTCAAGAAACGTTTTTCATAAACCATTTAGTAAATTTGAAAAATTCTTGTGGACTAACTGCTTCTATGTATTGGTTATAGAAATTAAATGAACCATATCTAATATTTAAATAAGGTAAGGCATGATATTTTTTATAGTACTGATCTAAATATTTATCAACACTTAATTCTTTTCCATTGACTTTAACAACATCTTTTAATGGATCATAATCAACTTTAAATTTATTATTATGTATTTCTGAAAATTGAGTAACAGGTAAAGCATTTGGATCAATAAAAGCATTTTTAAATGATTCTTCATCACTAAAATTTTTACGACCTAATTTTTCAACAGATGTATTTGAATATTTATAAGCAGAACCTAGAATAGCAGTAGTTGCAGCAATAATTAAACTAGCAGATATAGCATATTTATGTCATACATATTTTTTAAAATTTATTTTAGGCATATTTAATACTCCTTAAACAATATTTTTATGTTGATTTTGAATAAAAAAAATAGAGATGTTTAATCTCAATATGAATAAAACGTTATAACCTTTTAATTAATTACTAACTCAACTTAAAAATATTATTAAAATAAATTTTAAAAATTAATTAGCTATCATATTAATAATATTTCTCTTTTCTAGTTGTTTATTCTATATTAATAGGTATATTATCATAAACTTTTTTATAATTGCAAATACTAAAGTGTTTTTTTATTAAAATTTTAATTAAAAATAAAAATAAAATTTTAAATAATCTTTAAAAAAGTCCTTAAAATAAGCTTTTTTTCTAATTTTATAAAAACATATTTTCTAAAAATATATTTTATTTTTTTATTTAATTAATAATAAAAAAACTAGTTTTTAACTAGTTTTAATCATTTTTGATTCAATTTTTAGATTAATATTCTTTAATAGGTTCAACATTTTTAAATGAAACTTCTAAAGTTGTTCATCTTCCAAACATTTCAATAGCAACAAAAGCTACACCTTTAGAAAAGTCCATATCTTTAACAGTACCTTCTTCATTTTCATGAATACCTGATTTAACTCTAACAACATCTCCAACTTTAAAGTTAGCAGTAAATAATTCTTTTTTATTAACAGCTTCATTTTTTAAATTTTCTTCTTGTTGTTCTTGTTCATGAGCTTGTTCAATTTCTTCAAGATTTGGTACTAACATATTTAAAGTTTCTTCAGTTGTTAAAGGAGAAGGTTTAGCTCCACGCCCACTTGATCCAATAAATCCAGTTACTCCTGGAGTATTTCTAATTAAAAATCAAGCTTTTTCACTCATGATCATATTAATAAAAATATATCCTGGAAATTTATTTTTAATTGAAGATTTTCCTGATTTGCTTACTAAATTAGCTTTTGAAATTTTAATTGAAAAAACTTCATCTTCAATACTAGCTGATTTAATTTTTTGTTGTAGATCACCTAAAACTTTTTCTTCATGTCCAGTTTGACAAGAAATAACAAATCATTGCCCTTTAGCTTCTAATATTTCATCTTCTAATTGTTTGATTTCTTCATAAGTCATAATTTGTTTCTCCTAACTAAATTGCTTTGATTAATCTAAATAAGTATTGAATCACAACATCTACACCAAAAAATAATAAAGCAAAAATACTCATAAAAATAATTACTATTAAAAACTTTTTACCCAAACTTCCTGATCCAGTTCATCTAATTTTAAAAAATTCTTTAGACATTCTAACTGGAAGTTCTTTAAATCATTTTCTAAAATTTTTTGGTTCTTTTTCTTTTTTAACTTTTAGTTTCTTTTTAGTGGTTTTTGAAATTTTTTGAGTGTTTTTAGGTTTTATATGTTCAACTTGTTCAATTTGTTCAACTTGATCGATGTTAATTTCTTTTTCCATTATCTTGTTTCCTTATGTAGAGTATGTGCATTACAAGTAGTGCAAAACTTTTTAATTTCTAGTCTCTGTTTTTGAGTTAAACCACTCTTATTAACAGAATAATTTCTACTTAAACACTCAACACAAACTAATGTTGCTTTTTTATTTGTTGAACTTTTCATATAAAACCTCCAAAGATACTAACACTTAATATTATATATGTATTTATTTTAATTAAAAAACTATGACAATTTGTTCAAATAATTTGCTATTCAAAAACAAATAATTGAACAAGGAACACTTGCATTAAAAGAGTCAATATTTTTATTAGATGGAACATAAATATTAAAATCACTATTTTTTGTTAATAGTTCACTTACACCTTTTTGTTCATTTCCAATAATTACAGCAGTTTTATTTGCAAAGTCAATTTTTGTCATATCTGTTGAATTTTGATTTAAATTAGTTGCATAAATTCAAAAATCATTATTCTTTAAAATTTTAATAGCATTATTTAAATTATTAGTTTTACAAATTTTAATATCAAAAGCTGAACCACTACTTGTTTTTAGAACTGTTGAATTAACTTGTACTTGCTTTTTATCTAAAATAATAATTCCATCAACATTTAACAAACTACAACTTCTAATAATTGCTCCAAAATTATAAGGATCGTGAATTTGATCTAATACTAAAACTAGTGATTTTTCTTTTTTATTTAAATCACTAATTAATTCATTAAAAGAAGTATAGTTATAATCTTTAATTTGTGCAATAATACCTTGGTGTTGAGTTTGAGTTTCTAATAATTGATCTAATTTATTTTCAGAAACTACATTAACTTTTATTTTTGTGATTTTTAGATCAAATTCATTTAAAATTTTTAAATCTTTAACTCAAATTTCTTTAACCATGTTTTGATGTTTTTTTAACAATTCAAAAACAACATGTTTACCATAGATTAAATTAGAATTCATATTATAAAATTCCTTGTTCTATTAACTTGTTTCTAATAAGATCAGCTTTATCAAACTCTTTATTTTTAACTAATTCTTGTCATTTTAAAAACAATTCTTTAGTTTTATTATCAAACTTATAATTAAATACATTATCAAAACCTAAAACATCTAAAATATAGTTTAATGATCCTATTAATAAACTAAAATTATCTAAATTTTTATCAACAATATCTTTATTAATTTGTTTAATTAGTAAATCAATTAAAGATAAAACCAAAGAAGTATTTAAATCATCTTCCATATATTCATTAAATTTTTTTATATATTCAGATGAGTTAATAGATTGAATTTTTAAATCATTTTTAATAATAAACTGAATAGTTTTTTTACTTAAATTAGTTAGTTTTTCAAAAAACTTATTAGCTTGATAAATTAAATCATCACTTATATTTAAAGGTTGAGTATAATTAGTTGTTAAAAAAATCCAACGTAGTGTGTTTTTATTATGTTGTTTAATAAAATCTCTTACTAAAATTACATTACCTAGTGATTTAGACATTTTTTCATCATTAATTTGTAAATGTCCATTATGTAATCAAATATGTGCAAGCTCTTTATTATTTTTTGCAATAAATTGAATTCTTTCATTTTCATGATGAGGAAATTTTAAATCAATTCCACCAACATGAATATCTATAGTTTGATGGTTAAAATACTCATCAATTAATAACACACATTCAGTATGTCACCCAGGTCTACCTAAACCAAAAACTGAATCTCATTTAATTCCTATATCAGTTTTTTTTCATAAACTAAAATCTAAACTATAGTGTTTTTTAGAATCGATTTCAACTCTTTTACCACTAATTAATTCATCTAGTTTATATCCAGATAACTTACAATATTCATTTTCATATTTTTTAATATTAAAATAAACATCACCATCTAAAACATAAGCAGCATTAATATCAACTAAATTTTTAATAAAATCAATCATTTCATTCATTTTTTGACTAATCAAAATTATCTTATCTGGTTGATTAATATTTAAAGATTTCAAATCTTCTAAATATGCAGTAGTGTATTTTTGAGAAACTTCTAATTCATTTAAATTATTATCTAAAGCTTTTAAAATAATTTTGTCATCAATATCTGTAATATTTTGTAAATAATTAACTTTGATATTTCTACTTTTTAAATATCTAGTTAAGACATCAACTAGTAAAACAGGACGAGCATTACCTATGTGAATGTAATTATAAACAGTAGGTCCACAACAATATAGATTAATAGTTTTTTTATTTAAAGTCTTTTTTGTTTTAGATAATGAATCATATAATTGCATAAAAACTCCTATTTAACTTTAATTAGAGGTCTTAAAACAATATAAACAGTAGTTAAAATAGCAGTATTAAAAAAGATCTTAATTGGTATTTGAATAATTCTTACAACAACCATTGTAATAAATGGATTTTCTGATCCTGAAGAGTTTCTTAAACCAAACATTTGATAATCCCCTCAAGCTGCAACTAAAACAGTAACTAATATTTCACTAATCACACATAATAAAATAATAGGTAAAACTACATTTAATCATTTATCTCTTTTTTTAATATGTAATACTAAAACAAGCCCATAAATAAAAATTAATGTAATTGAAATCATTATTAAAAATAAGAATGGATAAATATCAGCAGGAATTTTAATCCCAAATAATGAAGTTTCTGGATTAATTTGTTTCATTCCTTGCATTAATCAAAACATAATACCAGCAGCTATTAGTAAAAATACAGTAACAAATACTAAAGTTAATCAATTCTTTTTTAATTTAAAAGCATATGAAGTCATTCCAGATCAAAATCCAAATGAAAAAGCAACAACTAAATAAGCTACATGAATATATGATGGAACAAACATTAGTGTCAGTAATTCAGTAACTAAACCAACAACTAAACCAACAAAAGGACCAAAAATCATTCCTGTGATTTTGATCATAACCCCTTCAAATGCAACTCTAATTGGAGGTAGAACTGTAATTGGTAATGTTAGAGAAATAACAGTTGTTGTAGCAACTGATACACCAACCATCATAGCTAGATATGTAATTTTTCTTGTACTAAATTTAACTTTGTTACTAATGTGAAAACCACTACCATAATTTTTAAAACGAGCTCTAGCTAATCTAAAAATTGAATAAATAAGAATAGCAGATAAAGTTATACATAATGAAGTGATTGCTAAATTATGACCATCTAGTAATAAATGTCTAAATTTATCCATAACCTACCTTCTTTTCTATTTACCAATAAAATAAAATTCAACGTTATAAAAGTGTGGTAAATAGTCCCACACTTAATTAACTTATTATTTATTTTACCTTATTATTAAATTTATTAAAGTTGTTTTATTATTTATTACTATTCTACTTACCATTAACACTACTATTAGTTGTAGTGAATGACTTATCAGAAATTTTTAATGAAATATCTTTAAATCTATAAGGAGAGCTATTTCCTTTTGAAAAGTCATCACTAAATCTATATGAATTAAATGCTCAACCTACAAATGAGTACTTCATATTTTCTTTACTATCTTTTGGAGTATAAGATTCAACTATTGGAGTATAGATTTTTCTTAATCCACCAAATTGAACATAAAATGTAAAGTCTTTATTTTCTATTGAATGAATAATTTGTAATTCTAAAGTTTCAGGATCTTTACTCATATAGTAGAAATTATGTGCTGAACTTAATTCTCATTTTTGATTTATATTGTAAACAAATTGATTGTTGTTATTTCCATTGTTAGAAAGATTAATATATGAATCATCTTTTTTGGTTAATTTTTCTGTTGAATACTTAATAGTTGGTTTTAGAGTTTTAATGTCAGGGTCTTTATTTTCTCCAATAACATTCATTCCAAAAGGATCGTTTACTGGTGAAGTTCCAAAAACATAAGGATTATGATCTTTTAAGTTTTTAATATCTCCAACAACCTTGTTATTATTATCATTTTTTAACTCAATATTACCTTTTTCAGCAGTTGGTGCAGTTTTAACATCTTGTTCAAATGTATAAAATGATGAACTAGTCTTAGAAACTTTAGAAACTAATTTAATATCTTTAATTTTGTTATCAGTTGAAGAATTTACAATATTATCAAGATTTTTAGTAAATTCTTCTGATCAACCGTTTACATGTTCAATATCTTGTTTTAAACTTCCATTACTACTTTTTAATGAATCTACAGCAGTTTTATTTTTGTCATTTTTAACAAATTCTCTTAGTTGTAAAAGACCTTTTAAAGAAGAAATGTGAGTTTTTGAATCATCTAATTTTTTATAAAAATCTTGTTGTGAAATTTTTTGTCTTTGAGCATTTGCTCCAGTGTAATATCCAACAACACTAGTATCTTTAGCTTTTCCTCTAAATAAATCATATGATTCTTTTAAATTTCTAACTTCTTGAATATTTCTAGTAAATAAGTTTAAAACATCAGTAACAGTTCTACTATAAGCATTAGTAGTTCCATTTAAAGAATTAGTAATATCTTGAATATTAGATGATTGACCATCACTTTGATATTTACCATCTTTTCAAACAAATTTATCAACTTGTGTACCATCATTAAAACTAGTTTTTATTGTGTGAGTTATAGTAGTAGAGCATGAAATTGTTGTTAATGTAGGAAATATAGTTACTGATCCAAACATTAAAATTCCTAATAACTTTTTCATCGGTTTCTCCTTTTATCAGAATAATAATACATCAAAATATTATAACAAAATTAAGTCTTTTTTCTATTATCAGTCTCTAAATACACCAAAATCTTTAATAAATCTTAGTAAAACAGTTCCAGTAGCACCATTTCTATGCTTTGCTAAAATTAGTTCAGTTTTTTCTTTATCTAAATCAGTTAAATCTTTTTTATAATAATCATCACGATATAAAAATGCAACAATATCTGCATCTTGTTCAATAGCTCCTGAATCTCTTAAATCAGATAACATAGGACGTTTGTCTTCTCTAGTTTCAGCTCGTCTACTTAATTGTGATAAACAAATAATTGGAATAGAAGTCTCTCTTGCAATTTGTTTTAGTTGTCTTGAGATTTCACTAACTTCATTTTGTCTGTCTTTATTTTGTGATCCAACTATTAATTGTAAATAATCTATAACACATAATTTAATATTATGATCTCTTTTCATTTTATAAAGTTTAGATCTAATTTCTTGAGTAGAAATACCAGGGGTAGCATCAATATAAATTGGAATTTCTTCTAATTTTTCTTTTGCAATTTGAATTTTTTCTCAATTTTGTTTGCTTAAACCTTTTCCAGTTCTTAAATTAGTTGAATCAACACTTGTAAGTCTAGTAAATAAACGTTGAGTTAATTGTTCAGCAGGCATTTCTAGTGAAAAAAAAGCTACAGGATATTTTTGCATAGCTGCATTAAAAGCTAAATTTAAAGAAAAGGCAGTTTTTCCAACACTTGGACGAGCTGCTAAAATAATAAAATCAGATTCTTGTCAACCTGAAGTAACTAAATCTAAGTAATTATATCCAGTTGGAACTCCTGAAATAATTTCTGCTTTCATTTCAAGTTCTTTAATTTTTTCAACAACTCTTTTTGCAACTTCACCAATTGGTTCTATTTCAAATCTTTTAATAGAAAGATCAATATCTAAAAGCTTAGTTTGAGCAACTTTTAATAATTCATCAACATCAGTATTTGAATTATTTCTTTTAAGTTCTAATTCTTTAATAACAATATCTAATTTTCTAATAACTCCAGCTTTATGAATAATATCAATATATTCTTCTAATCCTTGATCTGTATAGTTTTCAGCAGCTATTTCATAAACTACAACATCTCCACCAACTTGTTCTAATTTATTAATTGCTTCTAATCTATTAATTACTGAAATTGGAGATATTGATTTATTTTTATTATTTAAATCAATAATTGCTTGATAAATATATTTATTTGCAGGAATTGAAAAATCATCAACTTTTAAAACTGAAACAATGTCAGCTAAAGCATTAGAAAAACTCATAGCTACACCTAAAACAAAACGTTCAGCATATAATAATTCAGCAACTGTTAATTCTTGTTTCATTTTTAAACTTCCTTAACATCAACTTTGATAAGAGCTTCAATACCAAAATCTAGTTTTACTTTTACATAATTAATTCCAATTTTATTAATATTTTTAAAATGAATAAATTTCTTTTTATCTATTTCAATTCTATGAACATCTTTTAACTGATTAACAATATCTTGACTTGAAATACTTCCAAATACTTTATCATCATTAGTTTGTAATTTAAAATGTAAAGTTAGTTCTTCAAGAGTCTTTTTAATTTGTTTAGTTTGTGCTTTTGCTAGTTCTTTTTCTTCTTGATCAGCTTTTAAATGATCTTTTAAAGTTTGAATACTATTATTAGTTGCAATTTTTACTAATTGATTTGGTAATAAGTAGTTTCTTGCATATCCGTCACTAACTTCTTTAATTTCATTTTTTTTACCTTGGTTAGGTACATCTTTTAAAAATATAACTTTCATAATAAGCACCTTTCTTGTTAATCTTATTATAACAATATCATTTTTATTAATACTAATTACTAAGTTCTTATGATTACAACTAGTTTAACAACTTATTAAAAAACTTCGTAAAAACGAAGTTTAATTATATTTATTCATTAAGTATATAAATGTTTTATTATTAGTAAAGTCATTGATAAATTCTATTTTATCAATAAATGATTGTTTTAATAAATTAAGTTCTTCATCACTAAATTTAGATAATACTCAATCAACTATTTTTCATTCTTTTGGAACTTGATTAACTCCAATTCTTAATCTATAAAAATTTTGAGTTTGTAAATTATTAATGATTGATTTTATTCCATTATGTCCTGCTGAAGAACCATCTTTTTTAAATTGGATTCTAGATATATTTAGATCTTTATCGTCATGAATAATTATTAAATCATTTAAATCTATTTTATAAAAGTTAATAATTTGTCTTACTGCTATTCCTGAATTATTCATAAAAGTTAAAGGCTTAACCAATAAAACTTTTTGATTATTAATCATAGTTGTATAAATTAATGAATTAAACTCTTGTTTAACTGAACTATAATTATATTTTTCTAATAAAAGATCAATAGCTATAAAACCAGCATTATGTCTAGTTTTTTCATACTCTTTTCCAATATTTCCTAATCCAATTATTACTTTCATTAAATTCCTTTATAAATTTTAAATTATTATTTTCTAGTTAAATATATTAGTTTTTCAGTTCAAATTTCATATTCAGCAGTTTTATTATCATTATTTATTAAATAGGATTCAAAGTTTCTTGAACAATTACAGTTGTTTTATCATATAATTCAAATTTTTGTTTTAAAGGTTAAAAATATGTTTTATTAAAAATAGTTAAATTGAGGTTCGCCTTTGGTTGGATTATCTCTTGGTGCTTTTAAAACAAATTCATAAAACTCAACTGCTTTTTTGATCTATCAATTAGTTTAGCATCACCTTGAATTTGACCAATAAGTGTTATAGAATTCATCTAATTTATTAATCTTTTGTATTAGTAAATACTAAAAAATATTAATTATTAGTTAATATCATTTTAGATTAATTATATTTTTATTATTAATTTTTATGATTCATGAAATCTTGAATTTTTAATTGAATTTCATCTTTGTTTTTATTATAAACTTCTGTTAAAGAATGATGTTCTTGTGATTCTTTAATCATGTTTGCTAGTAATGGGGCAACTGAAACAATTTTTAGTCCCTCAAATTGTCTTTCTTGTGGAATTTCAACAGTATTAGTTACAACAACATTTTTTACAATACCTTCTTTTATAGCTTGAGTCATTCTTTCTTTAGCAGGACCATTAAATAAACCATGACAAGCAAAAATATAAACATCTTTGGCTCCGTTTGCTTTTAGTGCTTTAGCTCCACTAATAATAGTTCCACCAGTATCGATCATGTCATCAATTATAAAGCAAGTTCTTCCTTCAATATCTCCTAAAACAAATTCAACTTCAGCTTTGTTTGGTTCAGGTCTTCTTTTTCCAATAACAGCAATACCATTAGTCATATTTGCTGTATATGAATCAACTTTATGAACTCTATTTAATCCTCCGTAATCTGGTGATACTAAAATACATTTTTCAGGATCAAATTTTTCTCTAATAATAGTATCAACTATTTCGTTTGCTAAGCTTTGTGAAGTGTGGAAATTATCCATTGGTATATCAAAAAATCCCATTGTTTGAGTTGAATGAATATCAAAAACAATTACACGATCAGCTCCTGCTTTTGTTAATAAGTCTGCAACTAATTTAGCTGTAATTGGTTGTCTACCTTTTGCTTTTCTGTCTTGTCTTGCATATCCATAATAAGGAATAACTACATTAATTTTTTCTGCACTACCTCTTTTAAAAGCATCAATAGCAATTAATAGTTCCATTAAATTTTCATTAACTGGCATTGATGTTGATTGAATAACATAGATTTCTTTTCCTCTTACTGAATCAATTGATTCAACTAAAATTTCACCATCTGCAAATCTAGTAGTTTTTACAACTTTTTGTTCAACACCTAAGAAATGACATACTTCTTTTGCTAATTGTTGACTTGCTGAAAGACCA
Source organism: Mycoplasma mycoides subsp. capri (assembly GCF_018389705.1). Classification (NCBI taxonomy): domain Bacteria; kingdom Bacillati; phylum Mycoplasmatota; class Mollicutes; order Mycoplasmatales; family Mycoplasmataceae; genus Mycoplasma; species Mycoplasma mycoides. Next base: position 950,704 of record NZ_CP065581.1, read on the forward strand.
AAAACATAAATATCTTTATTATCCATAATTACCTCATTTCAATAATAATAATAACAAAAAAGCAATTATTGATAACCTTGTTTTGCACTAAAAACTAAATTCAAAAAAGATAAATTAACTTAATTAAAAAATAAAAAAACAACTCTAAGAGTTGTTTTAACTAAATCTATTAACAATATTTTTAAATAGATGTATATTAAATAAGTTTTATAAATTAGAAATTCCTAAAAACATTAATAAAATTGCTGATAAAAAACTAGTTAGACCAATAATAAAAATTAAATACAATAATCAAAATGAATGTTTTTTACTATTTTTTAATACTAATTGATTATTTTGTCTTTTTTTCTTTTTATATAAATAAATAATTAGAATAACTGAACTAATAGCTAGAATAAATAAAATAATTGAAACAATAATTAAACCTATTGCTAATAAATAACTAATTTGATGTAAAGGTAAAAACATACTAATTTAAATTAAAAATCTTTTTACTATTTAAAGTTGTAATTCTAATTACTTCTTTAACATCTACATTTTTTAATTCAGCTATTTTTAAAGCAGTTAAATAAATGTATTTTGGATGATTTACTTGTCCTCTATATGGATGAGGAGCTAAATAAGGAGCATCAGTTTCTAATAACATTTTTTCTAAAGGAATAATTTTAACTGCTTCTTGCAAATCTTTTGCGTTTTTAAAAGTTACAGCTCCACCAATATTAATATAACAATCTAGATCTAAAAACTTTTGAGCATAAATAGCATTAGCTGAAAAACAATGTACAACTTTTGTGATTTGGTTTAGATCTTTTATAATTTCAATAACATCATCATAAGCTTGAAATTGATCTTTTTGATCTCTTATATGCATTTGTAAAACTTTATTATATTTAATTGCTAAACTTATATGTTTTTTAAAAAACTCTTTTTGTTTTTTTATATGTTCTTTTGAATAAAAATAATCTAAACCAGTTTCTCCAATACAAACTACTTTTTTATTTGTAATTAATTTTTCTAATTCATCAAAAACACTATTATCAAAATTTTGTACATCATTTGGATGAATAGCAATGCTTGCAAAAACATTTTCAAATTCTTTTGAAAACTCAACAGCTTTTTTACTAGAAATTAAATCAAAACTAGAACATAATCATCCAGTTACATGTTCATTTGATTCTTCTATTAATTGTTTTACATTTGCATCTTTATACTTTGATTCGTCATTAAAATGTATATGATTATCAAATATTTTATTATCATCAATCATATTAATTATTCCTAACTATATTTATTAATTCTAAAATAATTTTATTACTTTATAAATATTAATTAAACTAATAATCATTTCCTTATTTTAATTAATAAAAAAAATAGCCCATAGGCTATTTTTAATTTTTTCTAATTGGAGGCAATAGTCGGATTCGAACCGACGATCAGGGTGTTGCAGACCCATGCCTTAGCCGCTTGGCTATATTGCCATAAATATACTTAATAATTATATTAAAAAATTTTTTATATTAATAGTATTTAGGATTAGAAAAACTTTATTTAATAATTTATTAGTATATTTTTAAAAAATAACAAAATAAAAATCTCTATTTTATACAAACTTAAAAGTTAAGATCATATAGAGATTTTTTACTAATCATTTGATTCTTTGTTATCTTCTTTTTTCTTTTTGTTTTTTAGTTTTAAGAAGAATAATTTTAGTTTTGAAGGATGTTTAATTTCGATTTCATCTTCTTCATACAAACTAGGATCCATTTCGTATTTTTGACCTTGCATAACAGCCATAACTGCTTTTTGGTGTTCTAGTGTAGCTTTTACAATTTTTTCTCTATCTAGTTTTGGGTTAACAATTATTAAAACAACAGCTAGAATTAAAGTTAAAATAGTTATGATTAATGAAGCAATTACTAAAGCAGATGCCAATTTGAATTTTAGTCCATGTTCTTTTAAAAGTTCATCAAAGAATTTATTAATATCAAGATCAGTTTTACTAGTTAATCCTATTAAAAATACTTTTCAAGAAGCTTTAAATTTTTCAATTGAAGTAAATTCATATAAATTAATTGTTAAACCTATAAAAAACATAATAAAGAAAATTATAGGAAATAATGGAATACGATATTTTTCTCTAGGATTTGAAAGAGTTTTTTTAGTATATGTACAAATTAAAATTGCTGGAATCATATAAATTAAAATCGGCAATCCAAAAGCTCTTTTAAACATTAAAGTTATTTGAGAAATTCCAAGTGGTCAAGATTTTAAAATTTCTTTATCTCCATTTTTAATTAATTGATCTCAAGATTTACTTTGTTCAATAATTGAAGCATATGTACTACTACTAATATCAATTGTTGTATATGATAAATATAATAAACTTGAAGCTAATAAAATTGTTGAAATAACTGCTAAAACACATAAAGCTATTTTTAAATAAGGCATAAATTTAGGTTTACCTTTATAAGGATAAAATCTTGGATCTTGACTTGGTAAAACTGGTAAATCTGCATTATTTAAATTAGCAAACATATTAGGATTAAAAGAATTTAAAAAATCAGCTTGTTGATTAGATTGATTTTGATCATTTACTTGATTTTCTACAACTGGTTCTTCACTCATTATTGTTGCTGTTTTTTGTGTATTTTCACTAGTTTTTTGTTCTTTTAATTGTTCTTGTTTTGATAGTCTTGATTCAATTTTACTAATAGCTTGATCAGTTAAAATAGCATTTTGATTAATGATTTCTTCACTAATTTGTTCATTTTCACTAACTAATTTACTTTTAACAACTTTAAATTCTTTAACTATATATGAAACTAATTGTTTATAATTAGTTTCAATTTGTTCTATAGTAATCTCATCATTTACTTCAAAACGTTGTTTAGTAGTTGGTTTTGTAATTAAAATAAAAGCCTTTGCAAAAGTTTTAGCAAATACTTTATCATCTAAACTTTGATTATGATTAGTTTCTAAAGTTAAAATATCATTAATTAAATTTAAATACTTTAACTTAAATTCTTCATTTTTTAAAATAAAATATTTAAGTTTGTCTGTTTTTAAAATATTTAAACTTAAATTAAGTAATTTTAAATACAATTCTTTCATTCTTATCCTTTCATGTTTTTTATAAGCATATATTCAACAAGTGTTTTTTTATTAATATTTCAATTAATAATTCCTTTATAAATTTTATAAACTATCTTAATTTTATCATTTAATGTGTTAATATCATAAGAATTATTAACAGCTAATTTTACTCTATAAATATGAGATTTTAAAATAGTTGAAATTTGTTCTTCACTTTTAAATTGTTTTTTTAAAATAACTACATCTCTATAAAAACTTAAATTAGTATCAATTAAACTTATAAGACCAATAATATCATCATTTAATAAAATATAATCATGATAAAGTTTAATAAATTTATCAATATTATTATTAATAAAAGCATCAACTAATTTGAAAATATCTTCATTATGATACTTATTTAAATTAGTTTTAATAATCTCTATATTAAGTTCAGATTTTAAATTAGCTAATTTATTAATTTCATTAGTAATTATTTGTAAATCATTTGGTAATAAATTATATATTTGATTAGCTAAATTTATGTCAATAATTTTATTTTTAGACTTTAAATAGTCGATTATATATTTAATAGTTTGTTTTTCATCTCATAATGATAAGTGTTTAACATTAAAATTAGATTCAATGTACTTTGCTATTTTTAGTTTTTTAGAAAATTTATTAGAATTTAAAGTAAAAATGATTATGTTATTAGGATTAAAGTTTTTTAACATTATTTCTAACTTATTTAAACTATAGTTTTTATTAAAATTAGTTTTTATTTCAGTTACAAAATAAGCATCACTAATTACAATAATTGATTTAGGATTAAAAAAATTTAAATTAGTAACATTATCATAAATAATATTAAAATCATCTTCAATTAAAGAAAAACTTAAAACATCATACTGATCTTTTTGTTGTAATTCTTTAATAGTTTTTTTAGTTTGATTATTTAATAAAAATATATCTTCAGAATAAAAAAAATACATTAAAATCACTTCTATCTATAGTTATATTTTAAACTATTAAAAATATTAATTTTACTTAATATTAATTGTTTAATTTAATAAAATTTTTAATTTAGTTAGGATACTTTTATTTTTATAATTTTTTAAAAATATAAGTTTAATATTTAATCAAAATGATATAGCTAAAATAAAAACTAAGTATAGTGATAAAATAAAAAAGTAGATGATATTAAAAACCAGAAGAAAATTCTGGGTTTTTGTTATGGGAGAAAGTAATGTTTATAGCAAATAATAAGTACAAACTAGTAACTAAATATAAACCTTCAGGTGATCAAAATCAAGCTATAGAAAAATTAAATAAAGGAATTATAGAAAATAAAAAACACCAAGTGTTATTAGGAGCAACAGGTACTGGAAAAACTTTTACAATAGCAAATATTATTGCAAAACATAATAAACAAGCTTTAGTAATTGCACATAATAAAACTTTAGCAATGCAGCTTTATTATGAATTAAAAGAAATGTTTCCAGAAAATAGAGTTGAATATTTTGTTTCAAACTTTGATTTTTTTCAACCAGAAGCTTATATTCCTTCAAAAGATTTATATATTGATAAAGATTCTAGACAAAATATGGAATTAGATATGATGCGTTTAAGTGCTTGTAATGCTTTATTAACAAGAAATGATACTATAGTAGTAGCTAGTGTTGCTGCTTTATTTGCTTTACAAAATCCATTAGAGTATTCTTCAGCTTTTATTGAATTAAAAGTTGGTCAAAAAATTAAAAGAAATGAATTACTAACTTGACTAGTAAGATCTGGATATACTAGAAATGATATTGAAAATCAATTAGGAAGTTTTTCAGCAAAAGGTGATGTTGTTAAAATTGTTCCTGGTTGAGTAAATAATATTATGTTTAGAATTTCATTATTTGATGATGAAATAGAAAGTATTCATACTTTAAATACAATTACAAATTCTATTTTAGATAATATTACAACTGTTACTATTCATCCTGCTCAATCATATATAACTCCACAAGACAAATTAAAAACAATTTGTAATAATATTAGAAATGAATTAGTTCAAAGATTAGCTGAATTACAATCAGAAAACAAACTTTTAGAAGCTCAAAGATTAGAACAAAGAACTAAATATGATCTTGAATCCCTTGAAGAATTTGGCTTTTGTAGTGGAATTGAAAATTATTCTTCGCATTTAGATTTTAGATCTAAAGGACAAAGACCATATGTTTTATTAGATTATTTTAATAATGATTTTATAACTATAGTTGATGAATCTCATATCACACTTCCTCAAATTAGAGGAATGTATAACACTGATAGATCAAGAAAACTAACTCTAGTTGAATATGGTTTTAGACTACCATCAGCTTTAGATAATCGTCCTTTAAATTTTGATGAATTTAATAGTTTAATTAAACAAGTAATTTATACTTCAGCAACACCTGGAGATTATGAACTAGATTTAGTTAATCATCAAGTAGTTCAACAAATTATTCGTCCAACTGGACTATTAGATCCACAAATTGAAATAAGAAAAACAACCAATCAAATTGATGATATTATTAATGAAATTCATTTAAGAAAATTACAAAATGAACGTGTATTTATTACTACTTTAACTATTAGAATGAGTGAAGATTTAACTGCTTTTTTACAAGAAAAAAACATTAAAGTTGCTTATTTACATTCAGAATTAAAAACTCTAGAACGTAGTGAAATTTTAAATGATCTAAGAAAGGGAGTTTATGATGTTGTTGTTGGAGTTAACTTATTAAGAGAAGGATTAGATTTACCTGAAGTTAGTTTAGTATGTATTTTAGATGCAGATAAACAAGGTTTTTTAAGAAATTACCGTTCTTTAATTCAAACTATTGGTCGTGTTGCTAGAAATGTTAATGGTAAAGCTATTATGTATGCTGATACTGTTAGTCAAGCAATGGATGAAGCAATTAAAGAAACTAATAGAAGAAGAAAAATCCAAGAAGAATTTAATAAAAAATACAATATTGTTCCAAAAACTATTTCAAAAGCTATTAGTGAATCTATTTTAAGTGAACAAACTAAAAAAACATTAGCTAAAGCTAAAAAAATTAAAGATAAAAAACAAAAACTTCAAACCATTCAACAAACTATTGATACTTTACGTCAAGAAATGTTACAAGCTGCAAAAGAACTTGATTTTGAAAGAGCAGCAATTTTAAGAGATACAATTATTGAATTAGAAAATGAAAAAAATACAAATTAGGAGAAAACATGTCAACAGATAAAATTATTATAAAAGGTGCTAGAGAACATAATTTAAAAAATATTGATTTAGAACTTCCTAAAAATAAATTAATTGTTTTTACAGGCTTAAGTGGGTCTGGAAAGTCTTCATTAGCTTTTTCAACAATTTATCAAGAAGGAAGAAGAAGATATATTGAATCACTTTCTGCTTATGCTAGACAATTTTTAGGTGGTAATGAAAAACCTGATGTTGATTCTATTGAAGGTTTATCTCCTGCAATTTCTATTGATCAAAAAACTACAAGTCATAATCCTAGATCAACTGTTGGGACTGTTACTGAAATTTATGATTATTTACGTTTATTATATGCAAGAATTGGTCAACCTTATTGTATTAATAATCATGGTCAAATTAAAGCAGTAAGTATTAAAGAAATTGTTGAAAATATTAAACAATCAACTAGTGATGGTGAACAAATTCATATTTTATCTCCTGTAATTAGAGATAAAAAAGGAACTCATATTGATATTTTAGAAAAACTAAGAAATGATGGGTTTATTAGAGTTATTGTTGATGATCAATTAAGAATGCTAGATGATCAAATTAATTTAGAAAAAAATCAAAGACATAATATAGATATAGTTGTTGATAGAATTATTTATCATAATAATGATGAAATTAATTCAAGAATATTTACAGCTGTTGAAATGGGATTAAAATATTCAAATAACTTAATTAAAATTGCATTTCCAAATTCTAATAAACAAGAAAAATTATTTTCAACTTCTTTTTCATGTAAAGTTTGTGATTTTGTAGTTCCAGAACTTGAACCTAGATTATTTTCATTTAATGCTCCACTTGGTGCTTGTGAATTATGTAATGGATTAGGTGTTAGTTTAGAACCAGATATAAATTTAATTCTTCCTGATTTAAAATTATCAATTAATCAAGGTGGGGTTGTTTATTATAAAAATTTTATGCATACAAAAAATATAGAATGACAAAAATTTAGAATTTTATGTGATTATTACTATATTGATCTAAACACTCCTTTAAAAGATTTGACTCAAAAACAAAGAGATATAATTTTATGAGGAAGTGATCGAGAAATTGATATTAAAATTGTTACTGAAAATAATAATAAATATGAAAAATATGATTTTATTGAGGGTAATGCAGCTTTAATCAAGAGAAGATATTTTGAATCTAAATCAGAAGAAGCCAGAAAATGATATTCAAAATTTATGTCTTCTAAAATATGCAAGCAATGTAAAGGAAGTAGATTAAATGACATTGCTTTATCTGTAAAAATTAATGAAAAATCTATATTTGATTATACTAATATGAGTATTTCTGAACAATTAGATTTTTTATTAAACATTGATTTAACTCCAACTCAAGCTACGATTGCAAAATTAGTTCTAGATGAAATTATTTCAAGAACTAACTTTTTAAATGAAGTTGGATTAGGATATTTAAATCTATCAAGAACAGCTACAACTTTAAGTGGTGGAGAATCTCAAAGAATTAGATTAGCTAAACAAATTGGATCTCAATTAACTGGAATTTTATATGTTTTAGATGAACCATCAATTGGATTACATCAAAAAGATAATGATAAATTAATTAGAACTTTAAAACATTTAAGAGATCTAGGAAATACTTTAATTGTTGTTGAGCATGATGAAGATACAATGAAAAGTAGCGATTGGATTGTTGATATTGGCCCTAGAGCTGGAGAATTTGGTGGAGAAATTACTTTTAGTGGAACATATCAAGATATTTTAAAATCAGATACTATTACTGGTAGATATTTATCAAGAAAAGAAGGTATAGTAGTTCCTAAAACTAGACGCGGGGGTAATGGTAAAAAAATTGAAATTATTGGAGCTAGTGAAAATAATTTAAAAAATATTAATGTAACTATTCCTTTAAATAAATTTATAACTATTACAGGTGTTAGTGGATCTGGAAAATCAACTTTACTAGAAGATATTGTTTATAAAGGAATTCATAATAATTTATCAAAAGAATATTTACCAATTGGAAAAGTTAAAGAAATTAAAGGTATAGAAAATATTAATAAAGCTATTTATATTTCTCAAGAACCAATTGGAAAAACTCCAAGAAGTAACCCAGCAACTTATACTTCAGTTTTTGATGATATTAGAGATTTATTTACTAATCTTCCAGAAGCAAAAATTAGAGGTTATAAAAAAGGTAGATTTTCATTTAATGTAGCTGGTGGTAGATGTGAACATTGTCAAGGTGATGGAGTAATTACAATTTCTATGCAATTTATGCCAAGTGTTGAAGTTGTTTGTGAAATTTGTGAAGGTAAAAGATATAATGATGAAACTCTAACAGTTAAATATAAAAATAAATCAATTGCTGATGTTTTAAATATGAGTGTTAGTGAAGCTTATGTCTTTTTTGAAAATATACCTCAAATTAAACAAAAACTAGAAACTATTTTAGAAGTTGGTTTAGGTTATATTAAACTAGGGCAAAACGCTACAACTTTAAGTGGTGGTGAATCTCAAAGAATTAAATTATCTACTTACTTATTAAAAAAACAAACTGGAAATACTATGTTTTTATTAGATGAACCAACAACTGGTTTACACGTTGATGATGTTAAAAGATTAATTGGTGTTTTAAATAAATTAGTTGATTTAGGAAATACAGTTTTATGTATTGAGCATAATCTAGACTTTATTAAAGTTTCAGATCATATTATTGATCTTGGTCCTGATGGTGGAGAGTATGGTGGTCAAGTTGTAGTAACTGGAACTCCAGAACAAATAATTAATCATCCAACTTCTTATACAGCTAAATACTTAAAAGATTACATAATTAATGATTAGTGTTGATCAAGAATTATTTCCTATAAATCAAAGATTAAATAAAGAAGTTGTTTTTGATAAAGTCTTAGATGAATTAAATCATCCAGAAAAATTTTTAAAAGTTATAAATGTAGTTGGAACTAATGGTAAAGGATCTACTTCATTTTATTTATCAAAAGGTTTATTAAAAAAATATCAAAAAGTAGGGTTGTTTATTTCTCCAGCTTTTTTATATCAAAATGAAAGAATTCAAATTAATAACATACCAATTAGTGATAATGATTTAAAAAATTATTTAGATAAAATTGATTACTTAATTAAAAAATATCAATTACATTTTTTTGAGATTTGAACTTTAATTATGATCTTATATTTTAAAGATCAAAAAGTTGATATTGTTGTTTGTGAAGCTGGAATTGGTGGAATAAAAGATACTACTAGTTTTTTAACTAATCAATTATTTAGTTTGTGTACTTCTATTTCATATGATCATATGGATTTATTAGGAAATAGTATTGATGAAATTATTTATAATAAAATTAATATAGCAAAACCAAATACTAAGCTTTTTATAAGTTATGATAATTTAAAATACAAAGATAAAATTAATGAACAATTAATTAATAAAAATGTAGAACTAATTTATACAGATCTATATGAAGATCAAATTATTTATCAACAAGCAAATAAAGGATTAGTTAAAAAGGTATTAGAATATTTAAATATTTTTCAAACAGACATTTTTCAACTACAACCACCACTAGGAAGATTTACAACAATTAGAACTTTTCCAAATCACATTATTATTGATGGAGCTCATAATGTTGATGGAATTAATAAATTAATTCAATCAGTTAAAATGTTAAATAAAGAATTTATTGTTTTATATGCAAGTATTAATACTAAAGAATATTTAAAATCACTAGAACTATTAGATCAAAATTTTAATGAGGTATATATATGTGAATTTAATTTTATAAAATCATGATCTATTGATAATATTGATCATAAAAACAAAATAAAAGATTGAAAAAAATTTTTAAAAAATAACACAAAAAATATAATTATATGTGGAAGTTTATACTTTATACCTCTTGTATATAATTATTTAACTAATAATAAATTTTAATAAAGAAGGTGTTTATATGGCATGAAATAGTTCTTCTGCCTATTGAATAACAACTGCTATTTTTGGTGTTTTACTAATTGGTATATGAATTTTAGGTTTGTGAATGGAAAAATTTAGCTTAAAAACATTTACTATTAAAAACATAGCAATTATCGGTACTTTAGTAGCATTAAGTGTAATTTTATCTTATGTAGTTAATAGAAACTTTTTACAAATTTTAGGAACAAGAATTACTTTAGGTTATTTTGTTAACTTTTTAATTGGAATGATTTTTGGACCACTTGCAGGAATACTTGCTGGAATTGCAACTGATTTAATTGGAACAATGATAGTTGGTTCTGGTGGATGACATATTGGGTTTGTTTTTGCAAAATCAATGCTAGGATTTTTAGGATCATTAGTATTTTTATTTAAAAATAATAAGTATTGAGTAGCATTAATGATTTGATCTTATGCGATTGGCTTATTTTTAGTTATATTTATAATTCATCCTATTAGTTTTGTAACAGTTGGTGGACCTAGTTTAGCTATTGCTTATAGTGTAACTAAATTTATAGTTTATCCAGTTGAATTAGTTTTATATTCACTTTTAACTTATGCTTCAATAAGAGTGATTTATATTTTAATTAAAAAAGATTTAAATACAAAAAATAGACAATGAATATTAAGAAATGATGCTGTAATATTCTAATTGATAAAAAGTGCTAGCAAGCACTTTTTTATGTTTAAACATTAATATAGTAAAATTATATTAACGTTTAAAAGGAGATTATATGGAAAAATTTACCATAAAAGATCTAACTGATAATCTGAAATTTGAAATCATTTCAGGACAAGATAAACTAGATACAGAAATTAAAAGTTATGGAATTAATAGAGCTGGATTAGAATTAGCTGATTATTTTAAACCTTTTAAAGATCAAAGTGAATGAAGAGCAACTTTAATGTCTACTAAAGAAAGTGGATATATGTTGCAATTTGATGAAAAAACTAAAATTAGAAAATATACTCAGTTAATGAAATGTGGTATTCCTGTTTTAATAATCACTAATAAATTTAAAGATAAAACATTAATTAAAGTTGCAAAAAGATTGAACTTTCCTTTATTAAAAAGTGATTATCCAATTACAGTTCAACTAGTACAAAAAATTCAAGATATTTATGATATTTATTTTTCACCAACTAGTGAAGTACATGCTGCTTTGATGAATATTTTTGGAACTGGGGTTTTAATTAAAGGAAAATCTGGTATTGGTAAATCTGAGTTGTGTTTAGAATTAATTAAACATAATCATTTATTTGTTGGTGATGATCGTATTATTCTAACTAATAAATCTAATAAAATTATTGGAAGAGTTCATCCAATTTTAAAAAATCTAATTGAGATTAGAGGTATTGGAATTTTTGATATTGTTAAATCAAATGGGTATCAAGTGATTATGAATGAAAGTCCTGTTGAATTAGTTATTGAACTAGTTGAATATAAAGAAAAAAATATTGATAATAGTGATAGATTAGGAAATGACTGACAAAAAACTAAAATTCTAGGTGTTGAAATAGAACATATTCAAATACCAGTTAGTGCTGGAAGAAGTTTAGTTAATATTATTGAATCAGCTGTTGCTCAATTTAAAATTAATAAATCAAAACAATTTGAAGATGTTTTTGATGTAATTCATAAGAGAACAAAAGAATTTTTAAGTTCTAAAAAATAGAAAGAATAAAATGTCAACTACTTATTTTGAATGAATAAAACAACACGGAGATCCGTCTTTAGCTAGATCTTTTTTTCAATTAATTCCAGCTTATCCAATTTTTATGTTTTTAGGAATTTCAAGCGTAATTATAGCTAGTATTATTTGTTTAAAATTAAAAGCTATACCTTTAAAAGAATTTGAAATTTCTATTTTTATAATTGTTCCGTTTGGAATATTAGGTGCTACTATTTTTGGAAAAGTTTTTCTACCTTTTTATCAACATTCAAATACTTGATATAGAATCTTTTTTTTCTGAGAACCAGGAATGTCTTTATTTGGTTCTTTATTGTTTGGAATTCTAGCAGGAATTGCTTGATTTTTAAAACGCTCAAAAACAACAATGATTTCTTTATGAGTTTATGCTGATTGTATTATTCCAAATATTTTATTAGGACAAGTAATTGGAAGATGAGGTAATTTTTATAATCATGAAATTTTAGGACAAATAGTTGATTATAATAGTTTGTACTGATTACCTGAATCTATTAAAAATAACTTATTTTATTTTCCTAATTTTGTTGAGTTTCATCATTTAAATAATCCAACAGATCTATTAGTTAGTCACACTAATTGGTGAGATTTTAATTCAAATACTTGAAGTGAAGTACAAAATTTTGTTAATAATAACAATCAAACAATTAAAGATGTTTTAAATCAAAAAATTACTTATCATCAACCTTTGTTTTTATATGAATCAATAGCTAATTTATTTTTATGATTAATTATTATGTTTATTATTAATAATTTAACTAGATGAATTAATCATCCTCAACCTTGAGATTTATATCCTAAAGCTTATCCTGGTTGATTTAATAAACAATATAAATATTTAAGTGAAGATCAAATCACTAACTTTAATAGTATTGTTCCAATTAAATATAAAAAACTAGTAATTAATATTGATAATAAACAAACTGTTGTTTTAAAACTTTCATTTTATCAAGCTTGAAATAAAGCATTTTATTATTATGAACCAGATAATAAAAAAGTTAGTCAATTAGAAAATCAAATAGAAGAATTTAACAAAATCAAAAATAAAGACAAATTGAATTTTCAAAATACAAAATCTAATTGCAAGCATCAATTAGATTTGATTAATAAAAAATATAAATTTAAACTAAATAATTTAAATAAAAACTCTTTAGAGTATCAAAAAATTATTAATTTAAAAACTGAAGAAGTTAAAAGAAATAAAGATTTATTAATGATTAGTAAAAATAATTATTATCAAAAATACGGATTTTGAAATTTATTTTTTAATGTAAATGTTTTTAGTAAAGAAATTGAAAAACTAAATAATCCAAATCAATTTAAAGTAATTAGAAGTGGTGTAGCTACTGGTTGTTATGTTTTAGGGTATTTAATTATTAGAATTATTTTAGAAACATTTAGACAAAATCACGAATTATTTATTCAAAATCATAGAGCTATTAATTTTATAATTTTAAGTGCGATTTTATTAAGTGGAATCTTTATAATATTATTAACGCAATTTATTTCTCCATATAAGTGAAGACAGATAGGGTGGTTGTATGAAAAATCTTACTAATGAAATTTATGATGTTATTATAGTTGGTAGTGGTCCTGCTGGTTTAACTAGTGCGATTTATACTGCAAGAGCGGGGTTAAAAACTGTTATTTATGAACAATCTGCTCCAGGTGGAAAATTAATTAAAACTGATTTAATTGAAAACTATCCTGGTTTTGAAACAATTCAAGGACCAGATTTAGCTTCTAAAATGTATCTTCAAGCTTTAAGTTTAAATGCAAGTGTTGAATTTGTTGGAGTAGATAGTATATTTAAAAATGCTGATGATATTTTTGAAATAAGTTTAGCAAATGGTGAAACTAAAAAAGCTTATGCAGTAATTTTAGCAACTGGAACTCAAGAAAATAAATTAGGAATTAAAGGTGAAGATGAACTGTATGGTAAAGGTGTTAGTTATTGTGCAGTTTGTGATGGAGCTTTTTATAAAAACAAACCAGTTGCAGTAGTTGGTGGGGGTTATTCAGCAGTTCAAGAAGCTATGTATTTATCTCAATTAGTAGACAAAGTTTATTTAATTGTTAGAAGAGATGTTTTTAGAGCTGATGCTAATAAAGTTGCTAAATTAAAAGCTCAACCTAATGTTGAATTCTTATTAAAATCACAAGTAAAAGAAATTCATGGAACTGATAAAGTTGAATCACTTACAATAACTACTCCAAATGGAGAAAAAAAATTAGAAGTTAGTGCGATTTTTCCATATATTGGTTCAACTCCTTTAATTGATTCAGTAAAACATTTATGTATTGAAAATGAAAAAGGTTATATTCCAACAAATGATAAAATGCAAACAGAAATTAAAGGATTATTTGTTGCTGGTGATGTTAGAGATGTTCCGTTACGTCAAATTGCTATTGCATGTGGAGATGGTGCTATTGCTGGACAAATGGCAGTTGAATATGTTCAAGAAATAAAATAGGAGGTAAGATGAAGTCAAAATTAAAATTAAAAGTTGATAAAAGAAGTATAGTTACAACTAGTTTATGAGTAATTTTATCTATACTAATTATCAGTTTAATTATTTTATCTTCAAAACATTTTAGAATAGATTGAAATCAAAATAGAGGATTTGATACTGTTTTAGAATATGGTGGAGTTAAAGATGTTTATTTATCAAGATCAGATGGGTCAGGTGGACTTAGAGTTTATGCTTTAACAATGACACTTGGAATGCTAGTTGCTATTGGTTTTAGTTTATATAACTTTAATAAAAAAGATTTATCAATAAGTGAACTAGCAATTGGAGTAATTTTCATTATTCCTTGTTCATTACTTGGTGCTTCTTTTTTTGGTAAGCTAAATGCTGATGGAATTGGAAGACATGCAAATGGTGCTACTTTTTGAGGATTATTTGCATTTTGAGAAGGTGGATTAGCGATTCATGGTGGAGTTTATGTTGGAAGCATAGTTGGATTAATAATTTTTTATATAATTGGTAGAAAAACTAAAGTTTCATTATTAGTTTATGCTGATTGTATTATTCCAAATATTTTATTGGGACAAGCTATTGGTAGATGAGGAAACTTCTTTAATCATGAAGTTCTAGGAACACCAGTTGCAAAAATTGCAGACAATATATCATCTCATACAGATAAAGCTATTGATCAAATTTTTTCAACTTATTTACAAACTCATTCAAGACCATTATTTTTACCTGATTTTATTTTAAAAAATTGTTTGTCTATTTATTCAGGAGAAACTCAAACTATTAATAATATAACTTTAGAAAATGGAAACGTTGTCTTATTATCACCAATTTTTATTTATGAATCAATTGCTTTATTGTTAGGTTGATTTGTAATTATGTTTATTATTCCAAATGTTTGAAAATTATTTGTTAAACCAATTGATAAAAATAATAATGTTTATAAAATTGATTACAAATTTAGTTTTTATCAATTCTTTAATCCTTGATTAAAATCAACACAAACTAAATTAAGTAGTAAAGATGCTTGAAAAAAAGCGTTAAGTGATAATGTTTATGAAAATGCATCTGAAATTTATATTAATAAAACTAGTGATTTAGATAATAAAAAATATTGAGAAAAAAGAGTAATTGAAAGTCATCTTTTAAATAAATTAAATAACAAAAATAACTTCCCAATCACAAAAGCTGGAGTACAAATGTTTGCTTACTTTTTAGTATGAAACATTGTTAGATATGTTTTAGAATCACAACGCCCAAGTGATCATCTATTTATTATGCATTTAAAAAATCTTTCATTGTTTGTTATTGGATTTTCAGCAATCATTGGTTTAATTGGAATGATCGTATGTCAATATGGATTACCAAATATTTCAAGAAAACCAGGTTGATTATACGAAGTTGAGTATTTTAAAATTAGAAAATCAAATTAGAGGAAAAAAATTATGTCATTTGCTTTAGAAGTAAAAGAAGAAATTGTAATGCATAGTTTTAATGATGAACAAAAACTAGCTTATCTTTCAGGTTTTATTAGATATAGCTCTGATATAATTTTTTCTAATAATACTTCTAAAATTAGATTTTCAACAATTAGTAATAAAATAGCTAGAACCTTATTAAGTTTTTGTAGACATATTTTTGATGGACAAGTAGAAATTTCTATTATTCAGTCTCAAGTACTAAAAAAACATAAAAGTTTTGTTTTGACTTTGATTGGAGACACAAATAAGTTTTTACAAAAACTAAGAATTTATGATCAAAATAATCAAAAAGTATATGGTTTTAAAGTAAGTAGTGAAATTAAAGATAAAACTTCAATACTAAGAGCATATATAGCTGGAATATTTACAGCAATTGGTTCTGTTAACTCACCAAAAACTAGTAATTATCATTTAGATTTACAGTTTAAAAATAAAATTGATGCTAATTATTTTATTGATTTAACTAATGATTTAGGTTTTGAATTTAAGTTATTAGAAAGAAATGCTAATCGCTTTATTTGTTATATTAAAAAATCAATTATGGTATCTGATTTTTTAAAATTAATTGATGCATCTAATTCAGTAATGCAATTTGAAAATGAACGTATATCTAGAGATGTTTATAATAGTATAAATAGAGTTAATAATTTTGATATTTCAAATCAAACAAAAACTTTAGTTACTGGTCAAAAACAGATACAAACTATTAATTATTTAAAACAGACAAATCAATTTCACTTATTAAGTAAAAAGGCTCAAGTTTTAGCTAACTTAAGATTAGAATATCCTGATTATTCTTATAATGAACTAGTTGAAGAAATGAAAAAAGTAGGATATGAAATTACAAAATCAGGAATTAGCAACTTATTTAAAACAATAGAAAAATTAGGATAAGTATAATTTTAAAAAAACTATTGTAGTATTTTAAAATCTGTGATACTATAAAAAAGCTCATTATTTGTAATTTCTCTATATGAAAATACAAGTAAAAAGACCTAGTTGTGAAACTAGGTTTTTTTATTATTAAATTAAGTTTTATCTTGTAGAATTCATTAAACTATTGCTGTTTTCTAAAATTAAATCTTGAGTTTCAGCTAGTGGATCACGATTAGTAGTTTCTGATGTGGAATTTTGCATTCTTCCTTTTATTTTTTCTGAATTCTCTAAAATTAATTCTGAAGTTTTTGCAATATGTTCTTTTCTTTTAAAATATTCACTTACATAGTCTGCTTCTGAAAAAATTAAAGGTTCTTCTTTTCAAAAAGCTTCATTTTTAGGTTGTGTTGACATACTAGTTGTTGCTGATGGATTAGGACTTTGATTATTATTCATGTTTGTAGAAGTTGAACTAGAAGTTTGATTCTTATCCATTTCTTTAGATTCTTTATTATCAGTAGTTTCTGTTGTAGCAGATTGTTTATCTTCTTTTTTATTATTATTTGAACAAGCTATAGCAGTTGCGCTTGTCATTGTAATTAAACTTATTGAACTAAAAATAGTTAATAATTTTTTCATTTAAATTGTATTCCTTTTTATAATATTTGTGCTTTACACACCATTATTATAGTTTTTAGACTTATGATTTATTTTTTATAAAAAAAGTTATATTTCAATTTAAAAAATGTGAAAATTAATATTATTTTTATCTAAAATGTTAAAAAGAGTGCATATGCACTCTTTTATTATTAATATAGTAAACAGTGAAATATATTATTTTGCTGGAACTGGTTTTCAAGTTGGAAGTTTATTTTCTTGATTGGCTATTTTTGTCCCTTTAGCAAACTCAAATCTTTTATTAGATTTAATTTCGTTATTGAATATTCACTTATTTAAATCTTGTTCAAATTCTTTTGCATTTCTTAACATTCCATTAAAGTTTTGAACAGATTGAACTTTCCAACTTGAAATATTTTGGTTAAATCTTTCAGCTTCTTCAAACATATAAGACATATCAGTTACTTTTTCGGTTTTTCAAGATGAAATATCTTGATTAAATTTAACTGCTTTATTAAACATACCTTTCATACTTGTTACTTGTGAAGTATCTCAATTTTCAATGTTATTGTTAAATTCTTTGGCATTTTGAAAAGTATTGATCATTGATGTTACTTTATCAGTTTTTCAACTGTTTAAATCTTGATTGAACTTTTCAGTCTTTTTAAACATTGAAGATATATCAGTTAGAGAGTCTGTTTTTCAATCTTTAATATTTGAGTTAAATTCTTTAGCTGAATGAAACATACTATGCATATCAGTTACTTTAGATACATTTCAAGATGAAATATCCCCATTAAAATGATCAGTTTGTTTAAACATACCTCTCATAGTTGTTACTTTATCAGTTTTTCATTTATTTAGATTTTGGTTGAACTTTATAGCTCTTGTAAACATAAAGTTCATATTTGTAACTTCTGAAGTATTTCAGTTTGAAATATCTTGATTAAATTCATTAGTTGTATCAAAAACACTTGTCATATCAGTGATTTTTGAAGTATCTCAATTTTGTATTCCTTCAACTGAGCTACTTTGTAATCCCTTAAAAGCTTCTTTTAAACTTGTAATTTGATTTGGTAAGGAAGATGGCACTTTTGTTGTAGTTGGTTTAAATGGAACAATTTGAATTTCTTTATTTTTATTTTCAAAAAATCCAATTTGAACACATTCATTATCTTTATATTTAGCTTTTTGTAAGTATTTTCCTACTTGATCTTTAATAGATTCAGGATTATATTCTTCAGCTGTTGAAATTGCATTTATAGTTTTACAACTTAAAACAGAAATAGTGGGTATAACTAATAATGTTGTTGAACCTAAGATAGTCAATAATTTCTTCATAGCAATAATTTCCTTTCTTATATTCACACAATTTACATTCTAATTATACATAACATATCTATTTTTGTCTTTAGAGAAATTTATTAATAAATCCTATATAATATAGTGCTCATCGATTTTTTTACAAATAAAAAACTCAATCCTATAAAAGAATTGAGTTTAACTTTAACTACGAAAACCACTTAATAATGGACTAATTACTCCAAATAAAATTACTAAAACACCAGCTACAATAAAAGCAGTTGCTAATATAGAAACAAATGAACTTTTACTTTTATATACTTGTAGATTTTGTTCTTTTTTCTTTTTAGTTACAAAATAAATAATTATTCCAACTATTAATAAAATTAGTCCTAAAACTATACTAACTACTAAAGGGATTCATTTATCTGACACAGTTAAAGTTCTCCATGTATTTTTGATCGTATTTAATTTTTTTTGTTAAATCTAATAAGTTATTTACTTCAACATTAACTTGTTGAAAAACATTAGTTAAAAAGTCTTTATTTAAAATTTGTATATCAACATCAGTTCCAGTTATAAATGATCTACATACAACTGTTTTTATTTCTTGTTTTTGATTAATTAACTTAATTAAATCTCAACTTTTTTTAGTATTTAAAGTTGCTTGATAGTTTAAATAAAAAATACTTTGAATATAATGTTGTAAATATGCTCTTCCTTTTTTTATAGTTTTAATTTCATTAGTTAAATTATTAAAAATTACTATTTCATCATTTCTTAATTCAACATAATAATCATAATCTTTACTAATTTTTTTTAAAAACTCAATTTCATTAATTGTATTTAAATTAGGTATATATTCACTATATCTATTTACTAATTTATATTCTTTAATGTTGTTATCTTCAAGCAGTTTTTTAATTCTAATCTCAAGATCTTCAAATGATGTGATCTTTCTATTTTCTGTACAATTAATTGATAAAAAGTTTTTAGGTTTTCTCATCTCTTCATCAGTGTCATTTCCAATTGCAATAATGTTTTTAGTTAAAAGATCTCTTAGAATTAAAGCTTTTTCAGATTTAATTAATTTATCTTCATCTCAAATATTTACTATATTTCAATCAAAATCAATATAAATCATTATTTAAGATCCTTTCAATCTGTATTTAACTTAGATTTGATGTTATAAAAAGGATAGTTATTTTTTAAATAAGTATAAACTCCTAAATTTACTTTCATAAAAGGATAAATATCTTTTACATATTTTTCTAATGCTTGTTCAAAACTTAAATTATTATCAATAACTCCTTTAATTACTAAAAACATAAATATTGTTGAAGCACTTCTACTAATACCTAACTGGCAATGAGTATATAAACTTTTATCATTTGGATTTTCTATTAAAAACTTAATTGCAGGAATAAATAAATCATCACTAAAGTCTCTAACATCATGAGAATCTAATAAATTAATTGCAAGTTTATTTTTAGTTAAAACAAAATTTTTAGTTTGATACAATATTTCACTTGTATCTTTTTTTAAAATGTTATAAAAAACATTACTAATTTTTAATTCTTTATCAGGGTTAACTAATCGTTTTGAAAATTGATCACCTAAATAAATTTTGTCAATGATATTTTCACAAGGCATTAAGACTCAACTCCTAATTTTTCTCTAACTAAAGTAGCTATATTAGTTACTTTAGGTCCATAAATAATTTGAACTTGATTTGAAATTTCTTTATATCCATAAGGTCTAGTTTTATCAACAATTGATTTATCAAATTTACTAATATCATGCATTGTCACTCTTAATCTAGTTACACAGTTTGCCATGATTTTAATATTTTCAGCTCCACCACAACCTTTGATAATGTTGTTGATAAACTCATCATTGATTTCATCTTTTTTAGATTCTGCTTCTAGTTTTTCAATTTCTCTTTTTTCTTTTTGTAATTCTTTATATTCTTTTTTACTTACTAGATGAGTTAATCCATTTTCTTCACGACCTGGAGTTTTATAGTTGAATTTTTTAATCATAAAGTAAAATACAACAAAATAAATTGCTCCTATTATTGGTCCTAGAACGAATGTGCCTCATACATTAGAAATTAATTTATAGTTAATTGGATTTACAATTAATCAAGTAATAATTCCACTACCTCTAGTTGTTACAGATCCAAAGTTAAATAAATACATTAACATATTTTGTAATCCTGCAAATAAAGCATGAAATACATATAATAGTGGAGCTACAAACAAGAATGTAAATTCAATAGGTTCAGTAACTCCAGATAAAAACGAAACTATTGCTGCTGAAATAATTGAAGATCCATATACTTTTCTATTAGCTTTTGGTATTACAAAAAACATTGCAAATGCAGCACCAGTTAAACTAAACATATTATTAACAAATACACCATTTGTTGCTCAAGTATCTTGAGCTGTTATTTTTTGTTGAAATGCTAGTTTAGCTAAAGAAACATTTAAAATACCAGTAATTTGATTACCATTAGGATCAATTCATTGTGCACCAACTGGTGTGTAATAAATAAAGAAATTTAAAACTTGATGCAGACCGAATGGAATTAAAGCACGATTAAGCGAATAGTATAAAAATGGAGAAAATGCACCTAATTTTTGTAAACTATTACCACTATAAGTCAAACCTTTACTTATATAAATTCAAATATAACCTAATCCTAAACCAAATACTCAACCAACTAAAGTTGAAGCAACTGGAGAGAATTTAGGTCCTCCAAAAAATGAAAGTACTTCAGGAAATTTTAATTTATATGTGTATTTATGAATTGTATAACCTAATAGTCCAGCTAACATACCACCAAATGCACTATATTGAAATGACAATACCCCAAAACGTATTTTTAAACCAAAAACATCTTTAACAGTCTTTTTAACACCTTCAAATACAATTTCTGTTTTTGAAGGATCACCATAAATGATTTTTAAAATAAGTGCTGTTGCTAAATGCATAGCAGCATATGCCATTAATCCAGATAAGGCAGCTGAAACTTTTTCTGATTTGGCTAATCCAGCAGCTAATCCAATTGCAACGAAAAAGTCAATATTTGTAATTGCAATCATTCCTAGATCTTTAATAGCATTAATAGCTAATTCTAATCCAACTGGAGGTTTAGCACCACCTTTAGGATAAACTTGTGCTAAAATTGCTTGTCCAGTATATCCAATAGCACCAATCAAAGCTAATAAAGGAATTACAGTAACAGGAACTAAAATAGCACGACCAAAAGTCTCTAAATTTGATCTAATGTTTATAAATAAATATTTTCATTTAGACTGGTTTTTTGTTTTTAAGTTATTCTCCAATTTGATATTCTCCATTATTTTTTATTATTTTCTAATCAAGTATTGTTATGAATTTTGTATATTATTTAAATTCTTAATTAAGACTCAACTCCTAATTTTTCTCTAACTAAAGTAGCTATATTAGTTACTTTAGGTCCATAAATAATTTGAACTTGGTTTCCAATTTCTTTATATCCATAAGGTTTAGTTTTATCAACAATTGATTTATCAAATTTACTAATATCATGCATTGTCACTCTTAATCTAGTTACACAATTTGCCATGATTTTAATATTTTCAGCTCCACCACAACCTTTAATAATGTTGTTGATAAACTCATCATTGATTTCATCTTTTTTAGATTCTTTTTTATCAGATTCAGCTTCTAATTTTTCAATTTCTTTTTTTTCTTTTTGTAATTCTTTAAATTCTTTTTTACTTACTAAATGAGTCAATCCACCTTCTTCACGACCTGGTGTTTTGTAATTAAATTGTTTAATCATAAAGTAGAAAATAGCAAAATAAATTCCACCCATAATAGGACCAAAACTCAAGTTCCTCAAACATTTTGAATTAATCTAAAGTTAGCAGGGTTAACAATTAATCAAGTAATAATTCCACTACCTCTAGTTGTTACAGATCCAAAGTTTAATAGATACATAATCATGTTTTGGAATCCTGATAAGAAAATATGAATTAGATATAAAACAGGTGCCACAAATAAGAATGTAAATTCAATAGGTTCAGTAACTCCAGATAACATAGAAACTGCACCAGCTGAAATAATAGCTGAACCATAAACTTTTCTATTAGCTTTTGGTATTACAAAAAACATAGCTAAAGTAGCACCAGTTAAACTAAAGATTTTAGTTACATAAGTACCATTAACAACTCAAGTATCGTCTCTAGCTGAAATTTGTTGACCTGCTGCTAATTTTGCTAAAGCAACGTTAATAGCTCCTTCAATAGCTTTACCGTCTGGTCCAACTCATCTAGCTCCAATTGGAGTGTAATATACAAAGAAGTTTAATACGTGATGAATTCCAAATGGAAGTAAAGCACGCTCAGCTGAAGCATATAAGAATGGTGAAAATGCACCTAATTTTCTTAATCCTTCTCCACTAGCATATAAACCTTTATTAATATAAACTCAAACATAACCTAACCCTAAACCAAATACTCAACCAGCTAAAGTTGAAGCAACTGGAGAGAATTTAGGTCCTCCAAAAAATGAAAGTACTTCAGGAAATTTTAATTTATAAGTATATTTGTGAACAGTATAACCTAATAGTCCAGCTAACATACCACCAAATGCACTATATTGAAATGACAATACCCCAAAACGTATTTTTAAACCAAAAACATCTTTAACAGTCTTTTTAACACCTTCAAAGACAATTTCTGTTTTTGAAGGATCACCATAAATAATCTTTAAAATAAGTGCTGTTGCTAAATGC
Organism: Mycoplasma mycoides subsp. capri; assembly: GCF_018389705.1. Lineage (NCBI taxonomy): Bacteria > Bacillati > Mycoplasmatota > Mollicutes > Mycoplasmatales > Mycoplasmataceae > Mycoplasma > Mycoplasma mycoides. The sequence continues at coordinate 974,268 of NZ_CP065581.1, forward strand.
ATAGCAGCATATGCCATTAATCCAGATAAGGCAGCTGAAACTTTTTCTGATTTGGCCAATCCAGCAGCTAATCCAATTGCAACTAAAAAGTCAATATTTGTAATTGCAATCATCCCTAGATCTTTAATAGCATTAATAGCCAGTTCTAATCCAACTGGGGGTTTAGCACCACCTTTAGGATAAACTTGTGCTAAAATCGCTTGTCCAGTATATCCAATAGCACCAATCAAAGCTAATAAAGGAATTACAGTAACAGGAACTAAAATAGCACGCCCAAATTGTTCTAAACCAGCTCTAAATGCAGATAATCAAGATTTCATACTGTCTTTTGAAAATTTTGATTTAGAATCCATATTAATTCTTTTCCTCCTTACTTATATCTTAGTTTTGTTAAACAACAGTGATAGAAAATGACAAATTATTATTTTTATATTTTTTACATATTTTGTAAAAAATCATAGTTTATAACTATTTTCAAGTTAAAAATTAATAATTTTAAATTTTGAGGTTAATAACAGCTAATCTATTATATTCAAAATTATTTAATGAATATAATATTGGGTATAATAATTATGGAAATGAGTATAATTAAAATAGTTTGGTGGGTAACTAATTATGGAAGATAAAAATATTGAATATAAATATGATATATCTGATAAGAATAATTCTTTTAAAAGAGAAATTGTAGCTTTTTTAAATACTAAAGGTGGAGAAATTCATCTTGGAGTTACTGATGATGGTCTTATTGACAAACAACAGATTTTAGAAAATAGAAAACAATGAGAACAAACTATTTCTAATTGACTAGTAGATTCATTTTATCCTGATGTTTTAGATTTTATAACTATAGATCCTAACTCTTTTCCTTTTATAATTAAAATTTCTGAAGGTAGATCAAAACCATATTGTTATAAAACTAAAGGAAGTTATGATTTTAATAATATTTATATTAGGTTTTCATCAAGAACAGTTAAAGCAAGTGTTGAACAAATTAAAAAGATGTTATTAGAAAGTGTTTCAATACAATGTGATAATTCATTAATTTATACTACAGATTTAACTTTTAATTATGTTGAACAAAAATTTAATAACGCAAATATTGCATTTAATAAGGCAGCATTATCACTAATTAATAAAAATGGAATTTATACTAAAACTGCTTTATTTTTAAGTGATCAAAATCCATTAATAACAAAATTTGCAGTTTATCAGTCAATTGATAATAAAGTATTTTTAGATAGACAAAACTTAGATGGATCAATGATTAAACAAATTGATAGCCTGTTATTTTTGTGTAATCTAAAAAATGAAACAAAAACTATTATTACAAACCAAGCTAAAAGAATTGAAATTAAAAATTATCCTGAATCATCTTTAAGAGAGATTATATTAAATTGTTTTTGTCATAGAGATTATTTATCTACTGAAGATATAAAAGTTGAAATTTATTCAGATAGAATTGAGTTCTATTCACCAGGATCATTTCCTTATAATTTAACTTTACAAGAAGCTAAAAATGGTTGATCTTATAAAAGAAATTTCACTATTTGTGATATTTTATATAAACTTAAATTTATTGAAAACTATGCTTCAGGAATAAGAAGAGTTTTTGATGAGTACAAAGGTTTTGAAAAACAACCTGAGTTTTTTATAGAGCCAAGTTTTGTAAAAGTAATTTTATATAATAGAAACTTTGATACTAAAAATGATGATCTTAAAACAAGTCTAATTCAAACTGATTTAATTTCAAATCAAACTACTAATGATAATTTAAAACCTATAATTACTAGTAAAAAAATAAAAAAAGAACAAAGAATAGAATTAATTTTAGAATTATTAGCTAAACAGCCTAATATTTCTTATAATGAATTAATGTCGATTTTAAATGTAACAAAATCAACAATTCAAAGAGATATTTCAAAATTAAAAGATAAAAATCTAATTGATAATTTAGGCGACACTAGAACAAATAAATGAATAGTAAAAAACAACTAGACTAAATTAGTTGTTTTTACTTTTTCTTGAAATTTTAAATTATTTAAATCTATTTGATTAATGATTAGTAAAAAGATTAGATCTAAAATATATTGAATTTTATATTTTTCTATCATTGGATTAGATCTATTATCATTTATAAAAAAGTTGTTTTCACTACCATGAATATGATAATCAACTTTTATGTCAGTTTTTAATATTGGTGAAGATGTAATTCCAATAATTGTATTTGGTTTTCTTTTAGAAATAAAGTTTAAATAACGATTAATTTTACTATTATTTCCTGAAGTTGAAATTACAATAATACAAGCCTGTTTAACATTATAAGCTCTTGAATCAAATAAATTAGAAAATAATTCAACAGATAAATTTAATTCTAATAATTGGAAAAATAAAAAATTAGCTAATATTTTAGTTTTTCCAGTACAAAATAAAATAATTTTTTTACTTGATAAAATTTTACAAACAACTTCTTTTAAATAATTAATATCTAAATTAGTTTTTAATTGTTTTAGTGAATCTTCTAATCTATTTTCAAATTCGTCTATGATATTATCAAAAGATACTTTTGTTTCATCTTTAAAAAAATTAGAATTATTTTCTAAATAAGAAATTAATTGTTTTAACCCACCAATTTCAAGTTTAACTAAAGTTTTAGTAATCACTGAAGGTTGAACATTTAGTTTTTTACAAATCGATTTAACAGAAAAATTATGATAATCAGAAATATTAGTTAGAATATAATCACACACTTTTAATTCTTGTGGAGATAGATTAATTTTATTTTGTTTAATCTTTTCAATAATATTCACAATTTATTCTCCTAGATTATTATTACTTAAAATAATTATAACTTTTATTGATAAGAACCATTTTAAGTCTAGAAAAAAGGATTAAATTAAAGTAAATAATTAATAAATAAATTAAATACTTTGTGTAATTTTTTATAGATAATATATAATTTTTGAGTTATCTAAATAAGTTGAGTAAGGAGAAAAAATGAAAGTTTTAGTATTATTAGAGTCACCATCAAAAATAGAAAAAATCAAACATTATTTAGAAGAGAGTTTTCCAGAGAATCAATTTGTTGTTTTAGCTAGTGGTGGTCATATTAATAGTATTGCTGATAAGGGAGCTTGAGGACTTGGTATTGATTTAGAAACTATGCAACCTGATTTTGTTATTGATAGTTCTAGAAAAAAGATAATTAGTCAAATTAAAAAAGAAGGAAAGACTGCTGATTTAATTATTTTAGCTTCAGATCCAGATAGAGAAGGAGAAGCTATTGCTTATCATTTAGCTAATTTATTTAAAGATCATACTAATATTAAAAGAATTACATTTAATGAAATTACTAGTGAAGCTATAACTAATGCATTTAATAATTTAAGAGATATTGATATGAACTTAGTAAATGCACAAATTTCAAGACAAATTCTAGATAAAATTATTGGTTATTTAGTTTCTAAATCACTTCAAAAATCTACTGGATTAATGAGTGCTGGAAGAGTACAAACTCCTGCTTTAAATATTCTAACAACAAGAGATACTTTAATTAAAAACTTTAAAGAAGTGCTTTATAAAAAGATTTTTGTAATTGAATCAAAAAGAGCAATTAATTTAAGTTTGGTTAAAGATAAAAATAATGTTTTAGTTAATACTGAAAAGACTTATTATATTGATGAAAAACAAGCAAAAACTATTGTTGATGAATTAGGTGAAGTTTATAGATGTACTGATTATAAATCAACTGCTTATGAAACAAGAAGTTTCAAACCTTATTCAACAGCTGGTTTATTACAAGATGGATTTACTAAACTAAAATTAAGTACTAGTCAAATAACTTTAGCAGCTCAAAAACTATATGAATTAGGTTATATTACATATATTCGTACAGATTCAGTTAAATATTCTTCTCAATTTATAAATGAAGTAAAGGATTATATTTCAAAAAATTATTCTTCTGATTTATTTAAAGCTCCAGTTGTTGGTAAAAAAGATCAAAACAGTCAAGAAGCTCATGAATCAATTAGACCAACAAATATTTGATTAACACCTGAAAAAGCTAGTTTAGAAATTGAAGATAATTTATTAAAAAGAGTTTATAACTTAATTTGATGAAACTCAATTAAATCTTTGATGAAAGGTCCTTCTGGATTTAATCATAGATGAACTTTTAATAATAACGGATATGAGTTTAAACAATCATGACAAGAAGTTAAGGATTTAGGTTATCAAGCAATTAAGCACTCTTCAAGTGATGAAAATATTGAATTAACTGATGATGGTGAAGAAGTTGTTAAAACTAAAGATCCAAAACCAGAGTATCAATTTAATGATGATTTTGAAATTAATGTTTCTAAAAAATATATTAAAATTGAAGACGCTAAAACTAATCCACCTAAAATGTTTAATCAAGCTAGTTTAATTAAGGAGTTAAAAAATTTAGGTATTGGTAGACCATCAACTTATAACCCAATTCTAACTAAATTAAAAGATCGTGAATATGTTGAATTTCCTAAATCAAAACCAATTGTTGTAACAAATAAAGGATATTCAGCTAATCAGTATTTATATGATCACTACTTAGACTTTTTTAACTTAAATTACACTGCTGAAATGGAAGAAAAACTAGATGAAATTACTAAAGGTAGTTTTGATTATGTTAACTGATTAAAAGAAATTTATAATGCTTTAAATATTAAAGTTAAAAAAGAGATTGGTGAAGCTAAAACTGAAGCAATTTGTCCTAGATGTGGTGCTAATTTAGTATATATTAAATCAAGATTTAATAGAGGTAGAGGATGTTCAAACTTCACTAAAACAAAATGTGGTTATAGAGAATATGAACAACCTGATGGAACTTGAAAAGAATATGTTAAAGAAGAAAAACCACAAGAAGAAAGTTCAACTGAAACAAAATCTACTAAAAAATCAAAAACTAAACAAGATAGTAAATAATATGAAATAATCCTTCGCAAGAAGGATTTTTGTTTGGTCTAGTATTAATAAAATTATTAGAAATTAAAAGTATAAAAAAGCAGTACTTTAATTAGTACTGCATTAACAATGAAAGTTTATTTATGAATTAATTGTTACCACTATTGTTACGATTTGTTCAATCAGAGTTTTCGATTATTCAATCAGAAGCTTCTTCAGCTGCTCTTCTTCCTTCTTCACTAACACCACTTCAATTTGCTCTTCCATTAATAGTGTCAGAATTTCTAACTACAGCATCATTAAATTCGGCAGATTCTTTTTTACGTTTTTCTAAATCATACTTATAAGTAGCTTCAGCTATTGTATCATCAAACAATAATTCCGTAATTTTTGAAGAAGATTCAGCATGATCTTTTCTATGTGCTTCTTCTTCAGCATCTCTTTTATCAGAATAAGTTCTAGCTATATCATGTCCGGTTGCACTATCATAATAAACTCTATCTCAAGTAAGAGTATTATTTGGTGTTTTTGGGGTAATTTCACCATTAGGTCGAACCGCTGGAGTACCGTTTACAAAACTTGAATTATGAATGGTTCCAACTCATGAACTTGGATTACCACTTACAAAATGTCTATTAAAAATAGTGTCTGGGTAAGTTTTTGGATTATAATTATCAGTTGGTTTTTTTTCTCCATCAGGTTTTTTGTCTTCACCTGGTTTTTTATCATCATCTTTTTTACCAGGTTTTTCAGAACCACCACTATTAGATGGATTTTCATCTTTGTCTTTATTTGCAGGTTGACTAGGATTAGTATTATTACATGCAACAACTAAGGCTGCACTACTTGTTCCAATCATTAGAGAACCTAATATTGTTAGTAATTTTTTCATATATTCACACCTATAATTTAAAAATTAAATAAATACACGCCTTAGGCATGTGTATATAATAATTTTACTAAGTTCGTATTTTACCAATTTTAAAGTTGCAAAAAAAAAAAAAAAAATAAATCCAGCTTAGTACTCATCAAACTTTTTATGAATAAAGAAGTATTAAAAAAAATACAAAAATTTTTGTTAAGTGCTTATTTTACTTAATGATTTGAAAGAAATTGAAAGCATAAAACTCAAAAATCTCTATTGCATAAGTTTATGCTATGTGCTATTTTAATAAGGTAGGTTGTATATTCACACGATATAATTTACAAGTTTAGTTATTTCTAGTAATATCCTACCTAGAACAACTAAAACAAAAACAGCTTTTAAAAAGCTGTTTTTTTGTATTATAAATTTTATCTATCTGTATGAATATCAACATTTATTAAAGCTAATCTTAATGGTTTACCACCAAATTGTTCATTATATTTAGTATGGGTTTGATCTTTTGCATTTTTTAAATGCAATATTTCTCCTTTAACATATTGTTTTAAATCAAAATGTAAAAATGGATCATAAAGGTTTTTATAAAAATCAGGGTGAATATGAATATAACTATTAATATCTACTTCTCATTTTTCATTTTTTTTATTAATATCAATTGTAAAAATATTTCAATCAGTTGAAAGTAAATATAATACATAATCATCATTGTTTTTTTGTTCTAAAACAACTTGTTGCATCTCATTAGATTTTATTTTTCTAAATGCATTATAGTTCAAACTATCTTTTTGAGAATTAATTGATGCTTGGTCTCTTTGATTAATGAATTGATCTGAAATATCAAATAAAACATATTCAAATTTATCAAGATTAAAAAGTGTTCATAATCAATTATTTTTTAAAAACTCATCTAGTTTTTTACTATTTTCTTTTCTTAATAAAGGTTCTTTTTCTTTTTGTCCAGATTCAGCACCATCATAACTATAATTAGCAACAACACCATTACTATAAGCTAAATAATCTTTTAAATTATTTAAAGATTTATTTGTATCTAATAATTTTTGTTCTTGAATATATTTATCTTTTTGTTTTAAGTCTTTATAAACTAAATTCAAAAGCATATCTACATAATCATAATTTAAAAACAGATCTCATTTAGCTTTATTATTTTCTAGTTTTAATTCAATTTTTTGAATATCTTTATTCTTGTTTGAAAATGAAAAATAAGTAACTAAGCTAATTAGTAATATAGAAATTAGTGAAATTATTACATAAAGATATTTTTTATTCTTTTTCATAATTATCTCCTAAAAGAAATATTCCAAGTAATGCTAAATTATATTCACCAATTATTTCTTTTTCAAAAGTTGAGTGCACTTGATCTTTATGAATAACAGCATGCAGTATATTTGATATTACTTCTAAACTTATAGTATTATGTTTTGATTGGTTAAATAAAATAATTTTATCAATAACTACTTTAGGTTCTTTTTTAGAAATTAATAGTCTAAAAATTAATTTATCTTTTCTTAGATAATAAATATTATTAGTACCATGTTTTGATTCTTCACCAAGTAAATATTTATTAAAATAATTGTCATCAAAATTGAAGGTTTTATTTAATAATTTTTCTTTTTTAGTTTCTTTTAAAAAATCTTTACTATGTTGATTTACAGGTTCTAGTTTTCAAAAATCTAAAGCTTTATATTCAAATTTAGAAATGTTATTTAGTAAAAATAATCAATTTGTTGAATAAAAATCAAATAATTTATTTATATTATTTTGATCTTGATTTTTTTTATATTCTTCACTTAATTCTTTTGCTTTTAAAAATAATTCTTTTATATTGTTTTCTTTGGTTTGTGATTTTATAAACTGTTCTTGTTGAGCTAGATGATTTTTAAAAGTATTAGCTAATAAAACATCAATCATTTCTTTAGTTTGATTTTCTTTAACATCATTAATACTTACATTAATATTAAATCCACTAACAGGTTTAAATACTTCATCTTTATCATTTTTATTTACTTTTAATAAAAAAGGAATAACAATAAAAGGAATAATTGCAAAAAAGATTGATATATAAGTAAGAATGGTTTTTTTATTTTTCTTCATAAATATTTCTCATACTATATCTAATTACTTTTAAATCTATATCATTCTTACTTTCTTCATTTCCTTTTATATTATTAATTTCATCTAAAACTTCTATAAAAATATCTGTATATTGGCGTTTTGCATGAAGTTCATAAAATGCTAAATCATCATTTTTTACTTTATATTTTTCTAAAAAATCCTTTTTTATTTTTTCTTCATTATTTTCATTTTTATTAGTGTTAGGAAAATCAATACTATTTAGCTCTTCACTTATTTTATTAACAGTTTCTTCTAATTCTTTTTTAATTTTTTCACTATCCATTATAGTATTAGAATTTTTTTCTAAAAAGTGATTAATATTTTTTAATTGTTCATCTTTTCATTTATTTATTGATTCATTTTTATTTGTAAAGGTTCTAAGAAAAGTGTTGTTTGGCATTCTTAAACTACGTTCAAATTGTCTTATTAGACTTCTATCTATATCTGAAATAATATCTTGACAATTTTCAATAAACTTGTCTCAAATGTCTTGAAGTTTATCGTTTATTTGATCATTTGCTTCTTCGTTTTCATTATCTTCTAAATCTTCAATATATTCTTTTAAAGCTTCATTCAACTTATCATTTCTTTTTTCAAAAATTTTGTTTTCAATTTGTTCTAATTGTTCTTTTAGATTTTTATAATCTTTAAATCACAAAAGATCAGTAAATATTTGAAAATAAGTTTTATCATTAATTTCATATTTTAAGATCTTTAAAACTTTAGACTTATCATAAACTAAGTAAATAGCTTGTTTATTTTTGAAACTGTCTAGATCTTTAATATCATTAATGTTAAAAACAAAAACTTCACTTGGATATTTATCATTAATTTTAGTTAATAAATTATTATGAGTTTTATATACATAATCAATTAGATTTTGTTCTAATTTAAAATGTTTATATCTATCATCAAAGGGATTAAAATTAAAATCAAATTGATTAATATGTTTTAATAATCAATACCAATCATTAGTTAAGGTGTTTTGTAAAGTTTTTTTAGCTTTTAAAGCTACTTGTTGGTAGTGAGTTGTTACTGATTCAATACTTCTATTACTATTAAAAACAGTATAAAAAGTTAAAACAAATTTTAAATCACTAACCTTAGCATCACTAATGTTTTCTTGTTTTAAAGTATAAAGTTGTTTTTGTTGTTGATCTTTTATATATAAATCCAATAATTGATTAATATTTTTATTGTCATAAAACTTAAATTCTTGTCTATTAATAATTTTTTCTTTATTATTGTTTTTTATACTACAACTAGTAGTTGGAATTAGAAAAACTACTAAACTACTTAGCAATCACTTTTTCATAAAAGATGTCCTCTAAATTCTTAGTTTTAACTCCCGAATATAAAACTTTTCCTTTATGAATTAAAGTTAATGAATCAACATATTTATCAATTTCAGATAAGTTATGTGAACTAATTAAAATAGAAATATTTTCTTTTTCATTAATTTTTTTTAAAAAAGAAAATAGTTCATATCTTGCTGTTGGATCTAAATTAGCAGCAGGTTCATCTAAAATTAAAAGTTTAGGATTATGTAATAAAGCTTGAATTAATAAAATTTTTTTCTTTTGTCCTGAAGAAAAATTATAAGGTTTTTCATTAATTAAATTACTAATGTTAAACATTTCTAAAAACTCTTTGATTTTATGTTCAACTTCTTTTTTATCTAATTTTGATAAGAACCCTAAATAAGTTAAATATTGAATTGTTGTTAGTTCTTTTGGAAAAATTGCAACTTCAGGAACATAACCAATATATGATTTAGCTTGTGCTTTTTTAATATTAATATTATTAATTAAAACTTCTCCTTCATATTTACTAAAAGCTCCAATTATAGTTTTAATAGTTGTAGTTTTACCTGCTCCATTTTCTCCAATAAAAGCATGAAAACTTCCACTTTTAACACTCATATTAATATCATTAACACCTCTATTAGTATCAGTAAATATTTTAGTTAAATGATTGATTTTTAAAATGTCATTCATACTATTTATAATCCTTTCTAACATACATATAAAACACTAAATAAAATAATAAACCAACTACAATAATTCATATTCCAAATAAAATATTTTTATTAAAAATTTGTTTATCTCTAGTTATTGCAAATAAACTAGGTGAAGAGTTAAATAAAAAGTTTGTTTTACTTTCTGTTAATTTATATCGAATTTTAATTTTTGTTTCTTTGCCGTTTTCTTTTTTATCTTCATAAATTATTTTTTCATATTTATCATATCCACCAATATAATAATCATGATCAAAGATTTTAATTTTAATTTGAGAATCTAAATAACTATCTTTTTTATTAACATCTTTTAATAAAGCTTGTAGTAAAACTGAATTTTGATAATTAAAATAAATATAATTCATTAAGCTTGTAGCTAAATATAATTGTTTTTCATAAACTGACTCTAGTTTTTTATCAATAATTGCTCTTGAATCAAAAATAGTTAAATTAGAGTTTTGATAATTATTAATTTCTGATTTATCATTATTTAAATATTTAGAAATTTCATCAATTAATTTATTATGTAAGTTATTAAAATAGTTATTTTTATCTTTAATAGTTTGATATTCTTTTAAATTAATATGTTGTTTAATAAAATTATTAACAAATCTTTTAGCAATTTGATTAAATGTTTTATCGTTTAAAACTTGAAAAACATTATTTCATTTTAAAACTCCAACTAAATTGTTTTCTCTTGAAAAATCATTTTCATCTTCAATAAAATTAGTGTTAATGTCATTAGCATTTTTTCTAGCATAAATAATATCTCTAGATCTAGAGTTAATATTTTTATTATTAATATTATTACTTGAAAGTATTGTGTGAGATTGTAATAACCCAGGTACTGCATACATTTCAACTGGCTTATCATCTTTTAAAACACTATACTTGTTATAACTAGCATTTTTAACTAATTTATACTTATAAGAAATATCATCTAAATCATTATAATAAATAAAATTATTTAAATTAGAACTAGAATTACTAAATTGATTAAAGATATTTTTATTTTTAAAATTAAAAACATTAATTAATTGATAAGGTATAGAAAATCAAGAATAAGTTGTTCATAAAGTTGAAGAGTTGTTAGAAACTTCTGTTGCTTTTTTTAAATATTTAACTTGTTCATCATTAAACTCTTTATTTTCACTACCATTTGGAATTACTAATAACTCATCTTTATTATTAATAAAATAAGCTTCTGAATTTAATTGATTATTTGAATGATGATATGGATATTTTTGATTTAAATAATATCCTACTTTATTTAAATTTGAAGTTGTATTACTTGATAAAACCATTCCTATAATTGATAAAAATATAAATAAAACTAAAGGAATAGTTAAGGCTATTTTTTGAGTTAACTTATAACTTAAAATAGCTGTTATTAAACTAATTAATAAATAAGTAATTAATCCTACAAATCATAACAATAAACTAGTTAGTACTAAAGTTATAAATGAGTAATTAGCATATAAACTAACTAAAGCACTAACTAATAAAATACTTGATCAAATTAACCCATAAAAACTTAAACACAATAATTTTCCTAATATTAAATTATTTCTTGAAATTGGTTTTGAAAAACTAATGATTTCTAATCCTTCTTGATCTAAATCTTTAAAGATATTTAATGATTTAATTGCACTAAAAATAACAGTAATAATTAGTAATAAAAATATATATAAATAACTTGATAATGCTAAATATTTTTCATCAATAACAAATTTAAATATCAATCCTATAATAGTTGAAAATATTAGAGTAAATATAGGTAAAAGATATGAACTCTTTTTATATAAAATTGTAAAAAAAGCAAATTGAGAGTATTTAAATATTGATATTTTCATATAACCCTTTGTCGTTTGTATATACTATTAATTATAAAAATTATAAATAAATAATTGATAAATGTAACACTTATTTATAAAAATTATAAATAAAGATATAAATACATGGGATTTAATAACAAAAAATAGCCTATAAGGCTATTTGTTTAGATATTTACTATTTACTTCAAACATTACATATCTTAATGGTTTTCCACCAAATTTTGCATTGAAATTATTCATTGCTTGAGATGTTCTGTCTTTTGCAACACTTAGTACTGCATTAGCATATTCATCTAAAATAAACACTTCTCTATCAAGCTTGTTTTTAGTTAATCTTGGATAAATGTTAGCATATGCAATAAATTTAAACTTATCTGGATTTTTTTCAATGTTTATTTCTAAAATATTTCAATCTTCAGTTAATAAATAAAAATTATAATAAATTAATTTACCAGATATTGAGTTGCTTTTTGTTATAGCAAATTGAGAGATGTTATTAGAATGCATTGTTTTAAACAATCCATAATCAACAGCATTCTTTTCAGCTTCTTCACCTAGCTTACTTACATTACCATTAAAACCATTATAAACATCATATAATACAAAATTAAATTTATCTAAATTATATAAAGTTCATAATCAGTTTTTATTAAAAAAGTCATATAGTTTATTACCATATTCTTTAACAGGGTAAGGATCATCACCTGTAATATTATCTCCATCAGTACCATAACCTGCATTAATATTATTAGCATAAGTTAAGTATTTATTTAAAGTAGATAACATTTCTTTATCATTAATATTAAATTGTTCTTCTTTGTATTGTTTAATTTTTTCATTGTCATTATTAAAAGCTATACTTAAAATTTGATTCACATATTCACGTTGTACGAATTGATTTCAACTATCTTTTTTTTCATCTTTTTTAATAGATAAATTATTAATGTCTTGATTTTTATTATTAGAACAAGATATAGCAGCAAAACTTAAGATAGGAAAAATAGATAGTAAAACTAAAGACAAACTTTTTTTAAGTTTAAACATATTATTTTTCCTTTCATAATAAAATTCCATCTCAAGGATATCCATATTCTTTAATTATGTGTTTTTCAAAAGTTGAAGTGAAAGCATCTTTTTGATTATGAAAAACTCCAAGGTGTATAGCATCAGAAATTGTATCTATATTTATTCTAGAAATTATAGAATCATTAAATAAAATAAACTTATCTATAGTCATTTTTTTATCATTATTTGTAAGAAGTGCTCTAATAATAAATCTATCTTTTCTTAGATAATAAACTGTTAGATTAGGTAAATCTTCATTTTCTTTTCCAATTTTTATTAAGTCTATATTATTGTTAGAAAAATAATAATTATCTTTAGGTTTTTCTCTTTTTTTAATATCATCTAAAAATTCTTTGGAGTGTAATTCGCTTCCGTTATTTGCTTTTAACTTTCAAAAATCAACGAACTTCATTTCAAATTTACTTAAATTTTGAAAAACAAATAATCAATTTTAAGAATAAAAATTCTTTATTTTTTTTAAATTTTCTTCATTTGAATTTTTTAAATATTCTGAGCTCAATTCTTTTGCTTTAGAAATTAATTGATCATTCTTTTCTTTTTGTGACTTAACAAATTCTTGTTGGTCTAGCTTAGAATCTTTAAAAACATCATCAACAAGTGATTGTAATAACTTTACAGTCTTTGCTTCTTTGTCATTGTTTAAATTATCATAAACATCAAAACCGGGAGGTCTAACTAAGTTTAAGTTATTGGTTTTTTTATTTATAAAAAATAGAGAAGGAAGAACTAAAAAAGGTAAGATAGCAAAAGCGATTGATATATTAATAAGAGTTTTTTTATTCTTGTTCATAAATACCTCTCATACTAAATCTAACTATCTTTCAACCATCCTTATTGATGTCATTTAACGACTCTTTTAAACGTTCATTATATTGGTCTGTTGCATGAAATTCTAAGAACTTTTTATCATTACTTTTTTGTGGCAGATCTTCTATATCTTTTTCATACTTCTTAACATTTTCATCAGATTGTTGTAATTGTTTTTCTTTTCTTTCAAGATCTTTTTTTAGTTCTTCAAGTGTAGGTTCTTTTTTCTTATCTTCTTTTGGTGCTGATAGTGTTCTAGTATTTAATGCTAATGCAAGTGGTGCAGTATGTGATGAATTTGTATTTTCTTCTAATTTTTTAATTTTTTCTTTTAATTCTTGAATTTCTTGTTGTGTTTTTTCTTTACGTTTTTTTGTAGCCTCTATATTTTTATTTATATTTTCTAGATTGTTATTATATTCAACTTTTCTTTTTTCAAAAATGGTGTTTTCTAAATGTTGGATTTGATTTTCTAAATTATTAGTATCTTTAAAAATAAACAGATCTGTTGTCATTAAAAACTCAGTCTTGTTTTGGTTTTCATATTTTCATATTTTAATAGCTTTATTGTTATCAAATATTAAATATAATGCTTCTTTTTTTAAATAGTCATCTTTTATTTTTTCATTAACAACTTTATCTAAATTTATTTTTATAATCTTTTGAACATTTTTATTCTTAACACTAGAAATTAATGATCCTAGATCTTTTTCTACTTGATTAAATAAATCTTCATCTTTATCAAATTCATTATAAAGATCACCATAAGGATTAAAGTTGTATTTAAAATTAGTGATGTTATCTAAAACTCAATATCAGTCATTTTTTAAAGTTTGTTCTAAAGCATTTTTTGATTTTTGAATAATTACTCTATAATGTTGACCAACATGATAATCTAAACTTCTATGAATAAAAATTGGATAAAAAGTTAGTCCATATTTTAGTTCACTAAATTTAGAATCAGAAACATTTTCTTGATCATTAATATAAGAATCTCTTAATTTAGAATCACTTAAATATAAATTCAATAACTCACTTACATATTTATTTTTATATAATTTATTTTCATTTTTATTTATAGTTGGATTAGCTTTAGGTGTACTAGTAGAACAAGAAACTGTTAAAAAAGCAAATATACTTGAAAAACCAATTAATAACTTTTTCATACAACTCCTTTTTAAATTCTACTTATAATCTTTTTTTCTATATAACTCAAATACAGCTAATAATTCAACTCCAATAACTATAACTCATAAAAGAAATAACACATTTTTATTAACTACTCTTTTTGATCTACTAATACTAAATAATTCATTTGTTGATTCAAATAAATAGTTATTATTACTTTTAGTTAAACTAAATCTTAAAACTGTATTAGTTTCTTTATCTTTTTTTTCATATTGAGTTTGATAACTACTATATCCACCAATATTATATTTATAACTATTAATATCTAATTTAACTTGATAATCTCCATAACTATCATTATCAGGATTTTTTAACATAGCTTGATAAATTAAACTATCAGGATAATTAAAATAAATATAATTTAAAAATGAAATTGCAAAATATAAAATTCTTTCATTTTGAGATTGTAATTTATTATGTCTTTTAATAGAATATTGATCAAAAATAGTAATGTTATTATTGTTATAACTATAAATTTTAGATTCTTTATTATTTAAATATTCAGATAAATAAGTCATTAACTTTTTATTAAGTTCTTTTAACTTATTATCAATTTCTTTAGTATTATTTTGTTTAACTAACTTATCAAATTCTTTATTAAAATCTTTTGTAAAATATTGTTTATTAAAACTAGTAACAAATTCTTTTGCTATTTGATTAAATACAGGATCACTTAAAGCTTCATAAACATAAATTCATCTTAATCTTCCAACTAAATTAGTTTTATTATCAGTATGTAATTGGTTTTTATCTTCTAAAAATTCTTTATCTTTATTATCAGCGCCTTCAGCTGCATAAATAATATCAAAATCAACTATTTCTTCATGACCTGAAGTATTATCATTTTTTTGACTATGAATAGAATGAGATTTTAAAATACCTGGAACTATATATTTATAAGTATTATTTGCACTTGTTTTGTATTTTTTAATATTAGGTTTTTTATCTAATTTATATTTATAAGAAATATCATCTAAATTATTATAATAAACATATTTATCTAAATTAGAATTACTTTTGTCTGATAATGAAGCAAATAAATTTTTATTTTTAAAATTAAATACATCAACTAATTGATATGGAATTGATAATCAAGAATAAATTTGTCAAATATTTGAAGAACTATTTGAATAATTAACTACATCTTCTAAATATTTAACTTGTTCTACACTAAACTCTTTATTATTAACTCCATTTGGTATTAAAAATAATTCATCTTTATGATTGTTTAAATAATAAGGTTCAACATTTACTTCATTTCCTGAATGATGATTTTTATATTCTTTATTAATATAAAAGCTAGCTTGATCAACATTAGATTTAACATTAATAGATAAAATCATTCCAATTAAGCTTAAAGGTACAAATAAAACAAATGGAATAATCATAGAAATCTTTTGAGCTAATTTATAACTTAATAACACTGTAAATAAACTAAATAATAAATAAGTAATTAACCCAACAAATCCTAATAATAAACTAGTTAAAAATAAATATAAAAATGAATAAGTTGCATATAAAGATAAAAAACCACTAATTAATAAAGTTAAAGATCAAATTAATCCAAAAAAGGTCAAGCATAATAATTTACCAATAATTAAAGATTTTCTAGTTAATGGTTTTGATAAACTAATTATTTCTAATCCTTCTTGTTCAAGGTCTTTAAAAATATTTAAAGCTTTAATACAGCTAAAAACAACAGTTAAAGTAATTAAAATAAAAACATATAAAAAACTTAATAACTCTACGTATTTATTATTAACTACAAACTTTAAAATAAGCCCAATAATTAATGAACTAACTAAAGTAAAAATGGGTAAAATTATTGAACTTTTTTTCTTTAAAATAGTGTAAAAAGCAAATTGTGAGTATTTAAAAGCATTCAGTTTCATAAAATATCTTTCTAAAAATTAAAAGTCTTATTTATAAAAATTATAAATAAAATTATAACAAAATCCAAGTTATAACAAAAAAGACTTACATTTTTTTGTAAGTCTTTTTTTTAAGATATTGAATCTGGTAATGCTCCACCAGTTAATAAAAGGATAAAACATAAAATAAATAAATATGAAATTATTGGTAACATTGCTTTTAAGTATTTAGCATAACTCATTCTAGATAATGAACAAGCTCCCATTACAACTCCTGAAGTTGGAGTAATTAGATTAACTAAACCTATTGCAAAAGTAAAGGCCATAATTGATCCAGATGAAGCATAAGCTTGTAATTGATTAGTTTTACTATCAACTAAAGATTTAGCAAGAAGTGGAAAAATAGTTGTTGCAAATCCAGATGAAGATGGAATTAAAAATCCTAGTGGAATAAATACTATAAATAAAACAATAACTTTAGCTGTTTGATTGTTAATCCCACCAATTGAATTTAAAATCCCTTTAACAAATAGAGATTGTAAATTAGTTTGAACTAAAATATATCCAACTCCAGCAGCTGTTGCTATTATAAATGCCACTGATAAAATGTCTGAAGCCCCTTCAAATCATTTTTTAATAAATGTAGCTTCACCAATTGAATTGATAATAGCTAATGTAATTGAAGCTAATAAGAAAAATGCAGCAACATTATCTAAATCTCCATTTCCTCATCCGGGAATTAGAGCAGTTAAATAAGGAATATTTTTTTTAATTCAAATAGCTTGATCTGCCATTTTAGTATTATTAAAAATTGAATCTCATCCAACTAAATAAAAAATCATTACTAAAAAACTAATTGCAAAAACAACTAAAGATACTTTCTTTTTTCAATCTAGTTTTATAGTCTTACTTACATGAGCTAAAAAGAATTCTTTATCTCCTTCTAGTGTTGAAAAAGTCACAGATTTAGAAGGATTTTTTTTAACTTTTAAAGCATATAAAAGTGTAAAAGTAGTAGAAAAACTAGTTAAAATTAATCAACAAATTATTCTTCAAACTAAACCATCACCAATTGTTAATTTAGCAGTTGAAGCATCAATTCCACTATTAATTGCAGAAACAGCAATTGGTATTGTAAATGGATTAACTGTTGATCCAATTACTCCAGTTCCAGCACCAACCATTAAAATTAAAACACCTGTAAAAACATCAAAGCCTGCCATTAACATAATAGGAATAAATATCATATAAAATCCTAATGTTTCTTCAGCAAATCCTTCAACAGTTCCAAATATTGAAAAAAACAACATTAAAGGAATAATTGCAAATGCTTCTTTTCCTTTTAGTTTAGCAATAATAGCTTGTGATAATCCTTCTAGTGCTTTTGTTGATACTAAAATATATAAAAAAGCACCAATTGAAATTGTAAAAATAATAATATTAGATTTTAAAACAAATCCTTTAATTGGAGCATAAATTACATCAATTATACCAATTGGTTGAATTGGTACTAATCCATTAAAAATAGCATCTCCACTATGTTGAATTGTATAACTATCTTTTATTCAACCATGAGAATTATAAACTCAGCCTAAAAAAGAATTGGAATTCATAAAATCAATTCAAGTTTGTGAATTTCCAGCAGTAATATTTGGATATTTACTAGTTCAAGCATTATAAATAGGGCTTAAAATAGGATCATATTTTCAATCATTAAAACTAATTGTTTTAACTAAATCAGTTTTAGTTTTTGATCAATATAATATTCAAGAAACTAACATTAAAACAAGCATAATTAAAAGAAGAATACTAAAAGAAGAAAGCATTTTTAAACGCTTTTTCTTTTTAATATTGCTATTAAAATTATTCATTTCTGTATTCTCAACTTTAATATGCATAAAGACTCTTTTCTAATATATACAAATTTAAATTATACTTAAAAAGTGCTAAACAAATAGCATTAAATTTAAATTCCTTTAGAATTTAATATTTGTTGTAGTTCTTGATAGTTAGGTAAATAACTAGCTATATGTCTTCAAAAATCTTTTGAATGATTAGGATATAAAATATGAGTAAGTTCGTGAACAATTACATAATCAATAATTTCAATATTAAAATGTAATAGTTTTGTATTATAAATAATATGCTTTTTTTTAGAATAACACAACCCCCATTTTGCTTTCATCACTTTTACACTAACATTTTCAAAACTTAAATTCATTTTTTGACTTCAAATTAAAGTTCTACTAATGAATCAGTTTTTATACTCTTTAGCTAAAAAGTTATAAATTTTTTCTAATTGAATTTGATTATCATAATAGTTTTTAATTAGTATTTTATTATTATTTTTTTTAGGGTGAATGTTTTGATCAACTAGTTCTATATCAACAGGTTGTTCAAAAATTTTTATTCAAGGTTTATTAGTATAAAAATCATAAACTCTTAAAAACTCATAATTATTCTGAATTTTTATTATTCTTGATATGTGCTTATAAATGAATTGTTCAATTAAATAAATTGGTGTATTAATTGGAGCACTAATGATTATTTGATTATCAATTAATCTTAAAATTGTGTTTTTTTGATTTTTATAATGAACATAATAAGTTATTTTATTTCCTTGATAACTTAATTGGTGTTTTTCTTTAGACATTAAATTTAAAAAAGCATACATCTCCATCTTGCATTATGTATGTCTTTCCTTCTAAACGCATTTTACCAGCTTCTTTAATTGCTTTTTCACTACCTAATACTAATAAATCATTAATCGAATAAATATCAGCTTTAATAAATCCTTTTAAAAAATCAGTATGAATTACTCCAGCACATTTAGGAGCAGTTCAACCTTTTTTAAATTGCCAACTTCTTACTTCTTGAGGTCCTGCTGTAAAAAATGTTTGTAATCCTAAAGTATCATAAGCTGCTCTAATTAATTGATCTAAACCAGATTCTTTAATTCCTAATTCTTTTAAAAATTCAATTTTTTCTTCTTTTGAAGCTTCAGATAAATCTTCTTCTATTTTTGCACAAATTTTAACTACTTGAGAATTTGATTTTTCTGCAAATTGTCTAACTTTTTTAACATAATCATTATCTTCTAATAATTCAGTATCACTAACATTACATACATAAATAATTGGTTTACTAGTTAGTAATTGATAACTTTTTAAAAGATCAGTTTGTTCTTCATCTAAAGTTAAACTGTTTAATAAAATTCCTTTATTTAAAGTATCTAATAAATAGTTTAAAAGATCATATTCAACTTTAGCTACTTTATCACCTGATTTAAATTTAGGTAATATTTTATCAAGACGTTTTTTAACTGTTGTTTG
Organism: Mycoplasma mycoides subsp. capri; assembly: GCF_018389705.1. NCBI lineage: Bacteria > Bacillati > Mycoplasmatota > Mollicutes > Mycoplasmatales > Mycoplasmataceae > Mycoplasma > Mycoplasma mycoides. The sequence continues at coordinate 994,355 of NZ_CP065581.1, forward strand.
ATCTGCTAGCATTAATTCTAAATTAATAATTTCAATATCTCTGATTGGGTCAATACTATTTTCTACGTGCATAATTTCTTTATCATCAAAACATCTAACAACTTGACAAATAGCATCAGTTTGTCTAATGTTTGCTAAAAAAGCATTACCTAAACCTTCTCCTTGACTAGCTCCAGCAATAAGTCCTGCAATATCAACAAATTCAATAGTTGTAGCTACTCTTTTTTTAGAATTAAAGATTTTAAATAATTCATCTAATCTATAATCTGGAACTTCAACAATCCCTACATTTGGTTCTATAGTTGCAAAAGGATAATTTGCAGCTTCAACTTTTGAATTAGTAATTGCATTAAATAGTGTAGATTTTCCAACATTTGGTAGACCAACAATTCCTACTTGTAATCCCATATTATTTACCTTTCTATTTTTTAATAATGATTAATTTATTTAATAGTTTTTTTAATGATTTTTTTTAATTGCATTTTTAAAGTTTGTCTGTTTAATTCAATAAACAAATCAAATTGATCACAACTTCTAAATTTATATTTAGCTCCAATTCTGATTAATTCTCATCTTATTGTTTTACTTGGATGAGGTTTTTTTAATTCAATAATATCTCCAATTTCAAGCTCTTCATAGTTCATATTATTTACTCTCTTTTAAAATTTGTTGATATTTTCTTGGATATAAATTATTGGTGTGATTTATCTTTTTATAAAACAAATTAACTCTAGTTCCAAACCCTGTATCTTCTAATTCTTGAATATTGACTAATTTTAAGTTCATTTTTTGATCTTTATTTTTTAAATCTTTAATTTCTTGATAAGCTTTAGGTCCTTTTAATAAAATAAACATTCCATCAACTTTAACTAATTGCACACCCAATTCTAAAATAATATCTAAATAAGCAACAGCTCGTGAAATTACTATATCAAATTGTTCTTTATACTCATTTAGTTCTTCAGCTCTTTTATTTAAAATTTCAACATCATTTAATTCTAATTTTTGAACTAAATATTTTAAAAAATTAGCTTTTTTATTATTGGATTCAATTAAAGTTAATTTAATATTTGGAAAAAAGATTTTTAAAACAACTCCAGGAAAACCAGCACCAGTTCCAATATCAGCTATTTCTTGATCTGTTATTTGAAATTGTTCAACAAACAATAAAGAATCTAAAAAGTGTTTTTCAAAAACTTCATTTAGTTGTGTAATTCTTGTTAAGTTATACTTTTGATTTTCTTGTATTAAAATTTGATAATAAAGATTAAGCTTATTTTTAATTTCTTGATTTATAGTAAAGTTTTTATAATTTAAAAATATATCTCAATTACTAAACATTAAAATAAATTAGATCTTGCTTTTAAAAAGTAAATAACTCCACTATAAATACTAAAAAATGTTGCAATATACATCGGAATCAAAACTAATTGATTTTGTCAATCTCATTCACTTCAACCAAATATTTTTAAATTAACAAAAAATAATAATGATAATCCAATCATTTGAAAAGTAGTTTTTAATTTCCCGCCCATTCCAGCAGCTAAAGTAATTCCTTTTGAACTTAAGATCATTCTAATAAAATCAATAAAAGTATCCCTTAAAATTAAAACCACTGTCATTCAAATTGGTAAAACACCTAAACTAGAGAATAATATTAAAGTAGCATTTACTAATAATTTATCTGCAATTGGATCAAAAAATTTACCAAAATTAGTTACTAAATTATATTTTCTAGCAATTCATCCATCTAAAAAATCAGTTAAAGAAGCAATAATAAAAATAGCTCCTGAAATAAATCAAGCAAATTTACTAAAATTAGTAAATACTAAGGCATTCACATAATGATCAACTAGTAATAAAACAATAATAATTGGTACTAAAACTATTCTAATAGTTGTTAAAATGTTTGGAAGATTAATTGTTTTTTGTTTCATAACATCACCTTTTTTAATATACATATAAATTTTAAAAAAATAGAATATGTTTTGCACTAAATATATTATAAAACCTAAATTTAACAAAAATAAAACCTACACTAAACTGTAGGTTTTGCTATGATTTGAATTTCAGGATTTTCTAAATCATATTTTTTTCTTCTTTTTTCTTGAATACATCAAAATATAAAGACAGAACCAAGTTCTAATAAAGTTAATAAAATAAATAACGGACCTTGGTAGTAATTACTTGTAAACCAATTTGAATTATTATTATTTTTATTAATCACATCTAGTGGAACAAGTATAGTAAATAAACTCATTGTTACAAATAAAACTAAACAACAAGCTGCAATTGATCCTAAAACTACAAATCCTTTTTTCTTTTCTACTTCTACTTTATTAGTTTTTCTATTAAATAAAGCTCCAATTATTAAAGTAATTATCATTATAAATGATAAACACGCATTAGAAGTGGCAATTATTTGAATTGGATAAATTAATCCATTTGTTGAACTAACTGCTTGTTCAACTGTTGCTGTATTTGTTAGTCCAACTGTTGCTAAAGTTCCAACTAAAATAAATGTCGAATAAATAGCTGTAGCAACACTAACTTGAATTATTGCAATTCTTTTTGCTGAAATATTTTTTTGTGAAGTTAAATATAATTTATCAATAACATCTGATTCAATAACTACAAATGAAACATAAGATAAATTATTAGCTCCGATTGAACATATTATTATAATAATCACTGAAGTTAAAATATTAGCTACTCTTGATAATGTGCTACTATCACTAGAGCTTAAAACTTTACCACCATTAAATAATTTTTCTAATAAAGCACCAATTGATCCATCTGGAGAACCCATTAGTAATGAAACGGCTATTAAAGTATAAAATACTGAAACAAAGATCATTCCAAAAATTAAAGCTTTTGGAACAACGTCTTTATATTTTGCTTTTCTTTGTGAATTACAAATAAAAATAAACCCATCAAAAGCAAATAGAATTCCACCAAAACCTCTAAAAAATAATAGTGGATTAAAATTGTTTGTTGATCATTCAACTTTAGAAGTGCCACCGGTTGGATTAGTTATATTAATTCCACCACTTAAAAAAGCACCATTTTGATCAAATAAAACTACACCTGCAATAAGTGCAATTGCTAAAGGTATAAATTTAAAAATTGTTCCGAATGCTTGATACTTTCTAGATATTGAAAGATCAAAAACATTAATTAAAGCATTAATTATTATTATTGCAATTCCTGTTGTTAAAAATATTAATAAGAAATGTATCCCTTTTAGTTGCACAGTACTAAACATCATCAAAATAAATGTTATAAAAAATGAAATAAACATTGATTGCATTACTGGTAAATAAAAAAAGGCATTTAAGATTGCAAAAAACGATCCAACTTTTCTATTAATAAATAGTTTAGTTCAAACTCCAATAGTTCCACTTCCACCATTTTTTGTTGATGAAGCTATTTCTAAAAATAAATAAACCATTGAAACACAAACTGAACCAACTATGATTCATAGAATTATTGCTATTATAGGATTTCTTGTATCAAATAAAATTTCTTTATTTTTAAAATATACTCCAGCTCCAACAACAGAACCAATCGTCATTGCAAATAAAGTTAAAAATTCTAGTAATTTTCCTTTATTTTTCATTATTTCCCTTCCTTTCTTTTTATATATATACTTATAAGTTCAAGTCTATTAATAATGATAATAACACATTCTAATTAATCATTACAACAACTATTTTGCTATTAAATAAAAAAAGACTTCTTAAAGAAGTCTAATAAATTAATAGTTATGATCTAATTATTTTTTTAATCAATACTTTTACTCTTTTATAAATTATACAAAAAATTGCATGATTAACTACTAATTTAATAATTGTAAACATAAACGTTACAGCTAGTATTGGACCAAATGGTTTTGGTACTTTATATAAATCAAATATAAATGTAGCATTTGAAATATAAGCTACTAGACCACCAAATAAAGTAGCTATTACTGAAGCAAATACAACAAATAAAATTTCAAATTTTGCAAAAGCTTCACTTTTATTTGATTCGATAAACATTTTTTTAACAATATAAAACACTGTTGCAAAACCAATAATTGCTGAACTATCAACTAGCATTAATGATAATAAACCAATAGGCTCACTACCTAATAATAGTCTCATTCAAACTGAAGCAACTGTAAAAATTAAGCTTCAAAATAGATTAGTTGCAGTTAATACTACAGTTGAAACTCAATAGTTAATTTCTAATTTTAAATAAGGTGCACTTAGAAATATAACTAATGCTCCCATTACATATTTAGAAAATAAAGTAAGTAAGATTTGTAAAGCAAGTAGAGTTGCTAATAGTGCAATTTTATTAGTAGATAATAAAAAATATTGTCTTAGTGATTGAACTCTTTTGATTTTTTTATCTTTTTGAAGTTCTAAATTATTATCTTTTTTCTCTTTGTATGTGATCATTTTTCAAACAAAGACCTCCTATAAGTCTTTTGTTTTGATTATATCAAAGGATGGCTACAAAAATTAAACCTAAAACCATTAATAATAAGAATAAAGGACCTTGAGAATGTTGAGCTGTTCATCAACTATCTCCATTTCTAATAACACCTAATGGAACTATAAAAGTAAATAATCCCATTGATGAAAAGAAAATAAATGTAATTAATCCAAATATTGCTAAAGGGATAAATCCTTTAATTTTTTTAACTTCTACTTTATTAGTTTTTCTATTAACAAGAGCAGCTACTATTAAACTAGCCATCATTGCAAATGATAAACAAGAACAAGTTGATGACATAATTTGAATTAAATACAACATCCCAGAAGCTGAATCAGTAGCATTTCCTACTTCAATTTGTTTATTTAAACTAATAGAAGAACTAGCTCCAACTATAATAAAAATTGCAAAAATAGCATAAGAAATTACACCTTGAATTAAACCAATCTTTTTAAAACGGTGTTTATCATCAACTGATTTTATATAACTTAAACCATCAATAACATCTGATTCTAATCCAGCCATTCCAATATATGAATAAGCATTTAATCCTAAAAAGCAAATAATCATTGAAATAATTGCAACCATTACTTTAACAGTTTGATTTACTTGAGTTTTTAATGGTTGACCGTTATTAAATACTCTTTCTAATAATTGTTCAATAGATCCATCTGGTGAACCTAAAATTAGTGAAATTGACATTATTAAATAAAATACAGCAGCAAACGCCATAGCTGAAACTAATGCAATTGGTACTACATCTTGATGTTTTGCTCTTTTTTTAGAATTACAAATATAAATAAATCCATCAAAAGCAAATAAAATTCCACCAAAACCTCTAAAAAATAATAATGGGTCAAAATCGTGTTTAGTTCAACTTTTAGTTGCATCAATTCCTCTAACATCAACTCCATTATTTTGTAGTGCACCAAAATGATCAGCTAGAATAAATCCTGCAAATAATGCAATAATTAATGGAAAGAATTTAAAACCTGTTCCAAAAATTTGAACTGCTTTAGAACCTTTAATACTAAAGACATTTAATATATTGGTTAATAAAATAATAACTGCACCAACTAGTAAAAAAATTAATAAATATTGATAACCATATAATTTAAGATCAAAAATATTTAAAAAATAAGATAATAAAGCTGAAGTAAAAATTGCTTGATTTACAGGAGCATAAAACATTGTTTGAAAATTAGCAAAAAAAGAACCAACTCTATGCCCAAAAAAAGCTCTTGATCAAGAACCAATAGTTCCATTTTTTGTTGATGAAGATATTTCTAAAAATAAATAAACTACAGCTATACAAGAAATTCCAACTGCAGTTCATAATACTATAGCAATTATTGGGTTGTGTGTTTCAATTAAAATATCTCTATTTTTAACATAAATACCAGATCCAACAATTGTCCCAACAGACATCATAAACAAAGTTAGAAATTCAAAAAATCTAGACTTGTTTTTCATATATTAAACCTTTCTTTTAATTTTAAAGTTATCATAAATTCTAAAAATATAATAGTTTTAAATTCAATTTTTAAAAATAATTAAATAGATTTTTTTAATTATTTCACTAATTATTCAAGCTAATATTTCTAAACCAAGCAATATTAAAAACCATCAAGATAAATTGATATTATTAAAATTACCAATCATCATTTTAAACCCTAAACTATTAAAACTACTACTTATAAATACAATCATAAAACAAACTATACTAAAAAATAACATTGAAATTAACATTTGTTTTGATGCTATTGATTTAAAAAATGATAATTTATCAGTTCTTAAAACTAAAATAATCATAATATGAGTTAATATACACTCAATAAAATAACAAGTTTGAAATAATTCAATTGAATAAGCATCTAAACCTTTTATATTAAACCCAAAATATAAAATCACAAAGTTAGTAAAACTAATAATTACTTGTGTTAATCCATTAAATATAGCAAAAGGAATAATTGATTTAATATTTCATTTTTGCGGCTTTTTAATAGATGATTCATCAACATTATCAAATACAAAAACTAAATTAGCAAAATCAAAAATTAAATTTTGAATAAGTAATTGAATTGGTGACATTACTTCAAATTTAAATAAAATTGTAGCTAATAATAAAGTTAATAAAATTCCAAAATTAGAAGCAACAGTTATTTTAATATATTTAATAGCGTTACTAAAAGTTTTTCTTCCAATAATAAAAGCGTGCTCTAAAGCGTTTAAATCTTTTTCTAATAAAATAACATCTGCAGATTGTTTTGCTAAACTTGAAGCATTATTTACTGAAATACCAACATCAGCTTTTTTTAAAGCAACTGCATCATTAACTCCATCACCTAAAAAACCAACAACATTATTAGATTTTAAACTATCTATGATTTTTGCTTTATCTAGTGGAGAAAGTTTATAAAAAATATTAACTGATTGACTTATTTTTATTAACTCTTCTTTAGTTAAATTATTGATTTGTTTTCCAATTAAATTAGTATTTGAATTAATCCCTACTTGATCACATACATTTTTACAAGTATATAAATTATCACCACTTAAAACTTTAATATCAATATCATAAGCTTTAAAAGTATCTATTACTTGTTTTACATTCTCTCTAATTTGATCACTAAAAACTACCATTCCTAAATATATTAAATTTTTATTATCAATAACATCTGAATTTTTATAACTTAAAACTAGTACTTTATAACCTTTTTTAGTATAACTATTAACTTGATCAATTATCATATTTTTATAATTGTCACAAAGATTAATAACTTGATTATTAACATTAATAAAACTAGTAATTTCTAATATTTCTTCTAAACTACCTTTAGTAATTAAAAGATTAGAGTTATTAAAATTAATCAAAACTGATGAAATTCTAAAATTATGATCAAAACTTAAATGATCAATTAATTTAATATCACTAATATTTGTTTTAAACTGATCAATGATTGCTTTATCAATAGTGTCAAACAAATTATTTTGAAAATAAGCATTATAAAAAAAGTATTGCTTTAAAAGCTTATTTTTTTGATTATTAATATCTAAATATGTTTCAATATTAGTTGTATCTAAAGTTAAAGTCCCAGTTTTATCAGTTGCTAAAATATTAACTGACCCAATGTTTTGTAATACAGAAAGCTTTTTAATAACAACTTTGTTTTTAGATAATCTTTTTGAAGCTAGTTTTAAATTAGAAGAAATAATAGCAGGCAAAGCTTCAGGAGTTAGTGAAACTGCTATAGATAATCCAAAAACTAAACTTGAAGTTCAATTACTAAATCCACTTTTTAATAAAGAAATAAAAGTAATAATAAATACTAAAATAGAAATTAAATAAATTAAAATTTTAGTAACTTTATTAATTCCTTTTTCATAATCAGTAATTATTTCATCATCAATTAAATCTAATAAAGAATTTGAATAATTATCTTTATTTATATTAATAACTACAGCTAAACAATTACCTGAAACTATTAAAGTTTCTTTAAATAAAATATTTTCTAGTTCTAAAAAATTAGTTTTAGTGTTAGTAGTTTGTTTTTTGATTGCTTTAGATTCACCAGTTAAAGTAGATTCATCTAAATAAAGATCTTCTGATCAAATAATTCTACAATCACTTGGAATAATATCTCCTTTTGATAAATAAACAACATCACCAATTGTTAAATTAGATTGCTTTTCTTTTATTAAATTATTTTTAATATTTTGATAGTTTAAATTATTAAAATCTTTTATTTGATCATTAACTACAAATACATCATTTTCTATTATTTTAGTTAATTTTAAATTAAATTTATAAGCTTTATATTCTTGAATAAAATCAACAATACTAGCTAAAAAAATCATAAAAAAGATAATAAAAGCAGATATTAAAGTAATTCAATTTCTTTGAAATAAAAAATAAATAATCAATTCTAATATACCAATAAACAATAATAATAAATTAAATGGTTCTATCAAAGTTTCTAGTATTTTTTTAAATATTAAAAACTTTTTAACAACAATTTGATTAGAACCAAATTTTGAAATATTGTTTTGTCTTGTTTGATTATTTAGCCCTATTTTTGAATCTAAAACACTTTCTAAGTTATTAGAATTAGTATTAGATAATTTAATTACATAATCTTGTTTTTTATAATCTAAAGATTTTAAATTACCTTTTTTTGTTTTAAACATATATGCCTTTCAATACAATAATAATTATATATTAAAAATAGAGCAAATAAAAAATGGCAATTATATACTTGCCATTTTTGCCCTTATTCATTCATTTTTTCTTTAACAGATTTTGATAATTTAAATTTAACAACTTTATGTGCAGGAACTTCGATTTGTTCTTGTGTTAAAGGATTCATCTTCATTTGAGCTTCTTTTTCAACTGTTTCAAATTTACCAAATTTTGCTAAAACAACATGATCACCAGCAACTAAGTTTTTGCTTGCTACAATAAATGCTTTATCAAAGATTGTTTTAATTGAAACTTTAGTCATTTCAATGAATTCAGGATCTTCATAAAGTTCGTCAAGTAACATACCTTTTGTAACTTGTGGGTAAGTTTTTTTCTTTTTACGTTTTTTAGCTGGTTTAGTTTCTGATTCAACCATAATTGGAGCAGGAACTACAACTGGTTCTGGTTCTGGTTTTGGTTCTGGTTTTGGTTCTGGTTTTGGTTCAGGCTCAACTACTGGTTCAGGTTCAGTCATCATTGGTTCTGGTTCAGTCATCATTGGTTCAGGTTCAACTACTGGTTCAGGTTCAGTCATTGGTAATTGTTCAACAACCATAACTTCTTCTTTTTTCATTGGTTGTTCTTCTGATTCAGTTTCAACAATTACATCACCTTCAGTTTTGATTGTAATGTCTACTTTAGTTGTAGAATCTTCAACTTGAATAGTTTTTACTAAGTTTTTGTAGTATAAAATGTAAAAAATTAAAGAAACAATTAGTATTAGTGGTATTCAAGTGATGAATGCAATGTTACAAAATTCATCCAATCCAGGTCCTCATTTAACCGGTTTAGCTAATGTAACACCAAAACCAGTTAAAGCTGTCATAAAGTCAGGACCAATTTTTCCTGTTCATTTACTTACATTAACTAGTTTTAAAATAAAGATGATAACAAAAGAAACAAAAAATAGGCCTAGAAATATTCTAGCTACAAGTAAGTGTTTACTTGATGGTTTTTTTGACATTTTCATATCTCTTTTTACTTCTTTCTATAGATTAAAGATTGCTATTTAATATAGCTGATCAGTACACATATATGAGTAGGTTTTGAAATGTTATTAAAAATAATACCTATAAAATAATTATATATTTTATTAATTTATGAATTTATTTAGCAGAGAAAATTTCGTAATATAGGCTTAAAATTTGATAAAACAAGCGTTCATTTGTAATAAATAAATGTGTTCTTTTAAAATTGAGCTTTTAAAAGAACAACCTTTTTTAAGCATTTAAACAAAATAAAAAATTCCTAAGATCTTTTAGATCATTAGGAATTTTTCTTATTTTATTTCTTTTTGTTTAGATTTAAAATTGGGAAAGGTTTTTGCATCATCTCGAGGCTCTTTTAACATTAATATTCCAACAAATGACAATAACGCCAGAAGAACAATTAATACTACTTGAATAATAGCTACACTTGCCTTTTTTTCTATTCCTAATAAAGGAATTGAAGAAACAATAATTAAAGAGAATGTAAAGAACATATATCCAAATCCTCAAATTAAACTAAACATTCAACCAATAGTTTTTGGATCTGCATCTTTATATTCATGTGGTAAGTTTAAAATAACTGCTTCTATTCCTCAAGTACAAAATCCTGATAAGAATCCTAAAATGTAAAATAATGCTAATCAACCTTTATAATTACCTGAAAGTGATTTATTTTCTTGACTATAATTTGTAGCCAATCCAAATTTATAAACAATAATTGAAAGTATAAATAATAAAATACCCATACCTGTAAGCGCTACAATATATCATCTTCTTTTTAAATTAAATCTTGATCATAAACCAACAATTACTGGTCCTACAGTTCCTGCAAATAAGAATAAAATTTGTCATATTCTTATCTCATTAGCTAAAGTATTAGATTCTAAACCAGAAATTCATGGAAATAATAATAAGCTTAATGATGTTGGAAATACTGCAACAACTAATCAACCACCAAAAACTAATAATCAAGCATAAGTTGATTTAGTTTTTAAGTAGCCTTTTAATATTTTAAACCCATTAACTTTAGGTTCATTTGAATCTTTTTTAACATCAAAATTAGTTCCTAAGAAAAGAACTGCAAGTAATGGTATTAAGTAAAGCAATGACATAATACCAAATACTAGTTTTCAATTATTTTGTATATTTTGAACAGCTTCACTATTTCCAGCAATTACAAATGGAACTAAAGAAACAATTGAACCTAATGGAAAGAATGCAATTGCTATTTGAGAATAAACAGGTTTTGCTTTTTTAGTAAAGAAGTTAGCAGCAACCGGTTGGAATAATATAGTTAACATAGTTCCACCAATTGCCATAACTGTTCTTAGAATTAAGAATAATACATAACCATATTTTTCACCTGGCATAAAAATTGCTGGTAATCCAAATAAAGTCATTACACAAGCAATTAATGTTGCTCTTTTATGTGCAAATTTAACTAATAAAAAAGCAACAGCAACTGAACCAATACCTCTACCAAAAGTAATTGCTCAGTTAGCAGCTGTGTTTGTTAATTGGAATGATTGATCATTTACAATTTTAAAATAACCTAAAAATCCTGGTGAAGTAACACCATCTTTAATTCCTCCACCAGCTAACCCAATAGCAAAAGCTCAGTTAGCAATAAATAATAGGTAGCCAAAACCAATAAAAGCTCATAAGATACTCCCATAAAGCATTTTATGATTTTGCGATCATTTTTCTACAGTTTTCATATACGCCCTTTCAAAATTGATCTTTTATGCTTTCTCTTGTATTTTACAATATTTAAAGACTTAGAATTTAACACAAAAACTAAATTAAGTTATTTTTGACAATTTATCATATATTTTTATATAAAAAGTAGCATAAATACATAGCAAAATAAAAAAAGCAACCATATGGTTGCTAAATTAATTTTTATAAATTTATCAAAATAATTAAATTTCAACTAATTGATTAGATTTTTCTAACATTTTAATAAATTGTTCTATTACATAATCTTTATACTTTAAATTAATATCAGAAACACAGACTTTTTTAGTTATAGTTGGAGTATTAAAATTAATAGTTATATAATCACAATCCAAACCTTTAAGTTGATCTAATAAGTTCTTTTTTATCTGTAGATCTTCTATGTTCTTTTTTATATAATTTTGATAGAAACGAACTGATTTTAAATTAGATTTATCTAAATAATTTTGAAAATATTTATCAACATCAATTATATTATTATGCATAGCAAAATCAGATATTTCATATTCTTGTCAAACATCATCATAAGTTAAAACTAATACATAAAATCTAATTAAAGCATCTATAAAAATTCATCCTAAAACATCTTTGTTTAAAATAATTTCTAAAACTCTTTTTGTAATTCTTTTTTGATAACTATTTTTAATTAACATTAAATTAAATAATGTTTTTAATTGATTGTGATTAAAAAATGGTGAGGTTTTAAATTTATTATTTTCAAAATGTATTAGCTTTTTATAAATTTTTTCTACAGTTCAATTTGAATCTAAATATTTAATTAATTCATTGATTTGACTTTTATAATTTGTTTTAATTCAAGCTAGTGTCATTTTTGTTTTCCTTTATTTAAATTAAACATAACAAAAAACAAGTTATAAAACTTGTTTTACAATAAAACTATTCCTTGTTTTTTTAACTCTTCTTTATATTGTTTTTCTCACACACTTACTTGTACTTCACCAATATGAGCTTTTTCTAATAAAAACATACTTAATCGGCTTTGACCAATTCCTCCACCAATAGTTAAAGGTAATTTATCATTAAGTACTTGATCGTGATATAAACCTAAATCAGAATCTGTTTTATTTAATATTTTAGTTTGTTCACTTAAACTTTTAGCATCAACTCTAATACCCATAGAACTAATTTCTAAAGCTTTATCATTAACTAGATCATAAAAAATTAAATCACCATTTAAATTTCAATCATCATAATCAAATGCTCTTTTTGAATGAGGTTTTTTATCTGGTAAATCATAACCAATTTTATAAATAAATACAGCTTTATATTCTCTTGCAACTTCATCTTCTCTTTGTTCAGCTGTTAAATTAGGATATTCATTATATAAATCTAAAGAATCAATAAATGTTAATTGTTTTGGTAACTTATCTACTAAATCAGGATATTTAAAATTGATTTTGTGTTCAACATATCTAATCGAGTCATAAATTTTAGTAGCAATTTGTTTTAAAAATTCAAGATTTCTTTGTTCTTTACTTATAATCAATTCTCAATCTCATTGATCAACATATAATGAGTGTTTATAATCAACAACATCATCTTTTCTAATAGCATTCATATCTGCTCAAATACCTTCACCAAAATTAAAGTTATATTTATCTAGTGCATAGCGTTTTCATTTAGCAAGTGAGTGAACTATTTCTAAGTCTTCTTTTCATTGATTAGGAGTAAATACAACTGGAATATCACCATTTAATCCATCATTAATTTTAGATTCTGAAGTTACAAAAAGTGGAGCTGAAACTCTTGTTAAGTTTAAATTTTGTTTTAATTGCTTAGTTAGACCAAATTTAATATCTTGAATAGCTTGTTGAGTTTGTTTAATACTTAGTTTAGATTTATACATAATACTCCTTTTTACATTAATAAAATTATATTATTTTAAATTTAAATATTATAAAAACATAAACTTAAACTGCATTAAATACTAATATATGACATAGATTTACAAAAGAGTTTTAATAAATATTGTTTTATAAGTTATTTATTTTTTAAAATTGGCTATTTTTTATTTTTATTTTCTAATACTAATATAGATAGGAAATAATTATGAAAACTAAAAATACTAAATACATTAGCATATATTTAGATGAAAGTGGTTCAGGAAATTCACCTTTTTTTATTGTCGGAGGATTTTATTTATTAATTTTGATAGAAAACAAATATATATTCAAGAAGTTAATATATCAAAAAACATTGAATATATTGAGTCCCAAATAAAAAAGAACAACAAAAAAACAATAGATTTAAAAAAAAGAAATCAAATTTATAAATCTAACATTTAAAAATAAAAGATTACTTTTCAGTAATATAAAGAATAATAATCAGGTTAATATTTCTATGTTATATGATTTAGTTAAATTTAAAAATGTAAATCAAAAACCCATATTAATTGATTATTTATACAATATAATGGTCTTTTTAATTCTTCAAAATATACTTTTTGATTTATTAAAACAAGATTTTATAAATTTAAAAGATGAGATTTCTATAAAAGTAAACATAGATCAAAGAAGAAACTATAAAAACTCTCTAACCAAATCTAATTCATTTAAAGAATTAAAGATGTATTTGAACACTAGGATGTATGAAAAATCTAAATTCATAAATATGAATAAAATAGAAGTTTTACAGTTTAATTCTAAGTTAGAACCAAATATTAGGTATGCAGATTATTATGTGGGATTGTTATCATCGGTAAGAAGAATTTTAAAAAATCAAGCAAAAAGTTATGATTTTAAATCAGACAAACTATTATGTTTACTAAATAATAAAATTAAACATATCGAATATAAAAATACCTTTTCTTAATATAATAAATAAATCACATTAATATATGAAAAAACACTTAAAAATGATAATATAAAAGTGTCACTTAAGACCAAAAACCCGAGGCACGTTCCTAAGCGTATGTGGATGACCACGAAATACGTTCGATTTTGGCAGCGGCGACAAGTGTTTACTTGTCTCAAAGTAAAAGAATTAATAATAAATTCTCAAAAAGCAACATCACAGACGTCTATGTTGCTTTTTGTTTTTTTATATACAAAAAAAGAACTGCTATAGCAATTCTTAATTATCGATATTTTCTAATGGATACTGCTTTTTTAAATAAAATAATAGCATTTGAATATCAGCTGGATTAACTCCAGTAATTCTTGAAGCTTGTCCAATATTTAAAGGTCTAATTTTTTCTAATTTATCTTTTGCTTCTGTTGCTAAATTATCAACTTTAGAATAATTAATATCTAAAGGAATTTTTTTACGTTCTAATTTAACTAATTTATCAACTAATTGACGCTCTTTTTTAACATAACCTTCAAATCTAATTTCAATTACTATTGATTGTAATTGATTAGTTTTTAATTTTTGTAAACTTGGGATAAATTCAATTAATTCATTAATATCAACTGTTGGAATTTTAATAATTTCATAACCACTATATCCATGAGATAAATCAGCTTGATTTTTATTTTTTAAATTTAATGCTAATTGAGATTTTGGTGTAAATCTAATTTCTTTTAATTCTTTGATAGCTTCTTCAATTTCTTTAACATAAATTAAATATTGGTTTCATTCTTGATCACTGATTAATCCAATTTCTCTTCCATATTGTTTTAATCTAGTTTCGGCATTATCATTTCTTAATAATAATCTATGTTCTGCTCTACTTGTTAATAATCTATAAGGTTCTCAAACACCTTTATTAATTAAATCATCA
This sequence comes from Mycoplasma mycoides subsp. capri, assembly GCF_018389705.1. Taxonomy (NCBI): domain Bacteria; kingdom Bacillati; phylum Mycoplasmatota; class Mollicutes; order Mycoplasmatales; family Mycoplasmataceae; genus Mycoplasma; species Mycoplasma mycoides. Next base: position 1,009,545 of record NZ_CP065581.1, read on the forward strand.
ATCATAACACCAATATAAGCTTCGTCTCTTCTTAAAATAATTGGATCTAATCCATCTATTTTTCTAGAAGCATTAATACCAGCTATTAATCCTTGTCCAGCAGCTTCTTCATATCCACTAGTTCCATTAATTTGTCCAGCAGTAAATAAGTTTTTAACATCTTTTAATTCTAAACTAGGAGATAATTGAATTGGATCTATACAATCATATTCAATCGCATAAGCTCAATGTTTTACTCTAACATTTTCAAATCCAGGTAGTGATTTTAACATCATTTCTTGAACTTCAATAGGCATTGAAGTTGAAAATCCTTGAACATATCAAGTATCTCCATTTAAAGTTTCAGGTTCAATAAAAATTTGATGAGTATCTTTTTCTTTAAATCTGACAACTTTATCTTCAAAGCTAGGACAATATCTTGGTCCAATTGATTCAACAGTTCCTGAATACATTGCAGATTTTTCTAAATTGTCTTCAATTATTTTTTTAGTCTCTAAAGTTGAATGAATTAAATAACAAGGTTGTTGTTTTTCTATTGGAGTATAGGTATTTGTTGAAAAGCTAAAAGCTAGTTTCATATCAGTTCCTGGTTCAAGAACAGCATTACTCAAATCAACTGAATCTCTATAAACTCTAGCAGGAGTTCCGGTTTTAAATCTCATCAATTTGATTCCCAAATCAATTAGAGATTTACTTATTCCCTTAGTTGTTTTTTCATTATTAGGTCCTGATTCATATCTATCAACACCTTTTAAAATTTCAGATTTTAAATAAGTTCCAGTTGTAATGATTACTGCTTTAGCATTTAAAATAGTTTGATCATCTAAATAAATACCTGTAACAGTTTTATTTTCATCATAAACTAAACCAGTGCATGCTCTTGTAATTAAATCTAAATTTTTTTGATTTTTAATTACATTTCTCATATATTTAGAATATTCTTCTTTATCTGATTGCACTCTTAATGCTCATACACCAGGTCCTCTTGAAGAATTAAGTAATTTAGTTTGTAAAGCAGTAGCATCAGCGGCTTTGGCCATTTCTCCACCAAGTGCATCAATCTCTCTAACTACTATTCCTTTAGCAGGACCACCAACACTTGGATTACATGGCATTGTTGCAATTTTATCTTCATACAAGTTAATTAAAGCTGTTTTTTTATTTAATCTAGCACTAGCTAAAGCAGATTCAACTCCTGCATGACCTCCACCTACAACAATTACATCATAATTACTTTTCATACCAAATCACCCTTTAATCTATTCATTAATAATATTATATTTCCAATCAAATTTTAAAGCACTATATATTATTGCATAATTTATTATAATTCCACTAAAATAGAAAATAAAAAAAGTTCAACATTTGTGTTGAACTCAGGTTATTAATTAATTTTTAACTTCTACTTTATTAGTTTGTTGAGCTTCTTTTATTTCTGGTTTTGATTTCTTTTCTCTAATTATTTTTTGTTTTTCTAGTTGTTGTTTAGATAGAATTGTTGATTCTTCACCAATTAATCCTTCACTTTTTGCAACAATTGTAGTAACTACAGCTCCTGAAGTAACATTAACTCCAGTTCTTCCCATATCAAATAATCCATCTAATGAACCAACTATTGCATAAACTGGAGCAAATCAAACTCCTAAACCTAAACCAGATAAAACACCTGATGTAAGAACAGTTGCAGTTCCTGGAATTCCACTAATTCCTAAAGAAGCAATTAAGGTAATAACAAAGGCTAGTATAAAGAATGTAAATAATCCCATATTGTGAAAATCAGCATTAACTGCACCAGTTCATAATAAACTAGTAATAACTCCAGATTGAACTCCAGCACATCCCATTAATCCCATTGTTGTTGATAATGGAACGACTGTTGATACTGCCGAATCATCTATTTTAATTTCATCTTTTAATGTTTCAATACTCATTGGTAAAGTAGCATTTGAAGATTGTGTTGCAAATCCTTGAATTAAAATTTTAAATGATAATTTTCATCAAGCAATAACATTAACTTTATTTACAAATAATAAGAATGTTAAGAATAGTAATGAAATAGTTAACCCTAAATATCCTAGTCCTAAAACTTTTCCAATTGTTGCTAGTGCTCCAATTGGTTTAGAAATAACTGATGAAGCAATCATTGACATAACTGCTAAAGGCATTATTTTCATAAATGTCATTAGTATTGAAATAACAATGTTTCAAGCAACATCCATTCCTTTTCTAATAGCATCCATTTCAGCAGGTTTTTTCTTAGATAAAATTTTTACTGAATTTCCAATTAATCCTGCAATTACCATTAAAGGAATTACCATTGATCCAAGTCATGGTTGAATAAAGTTATTTGGTAAATATTCTCAAACTATTTTAGGAAGTGGTTGAGTTTCTTTTGGTGCATTTTTTACAATAGAATGATCTAAAGATAATCCAGATCCAGCACCAACTTTTATTAAATAACCCAATCAGAATGTAATTACAAATGCAAATGCAGTATTTAATAATAATAAACCTACACCTTTTAATGAAATACGTCCAACATTTTTATTACCTTTTTTTGATGTAACTCTAAAAATTGCAATAAACACAACTGGAGCTGTTAATAATAAAATACCATTAATAAAAATATTTTTTGCTAAAGAAATTCATATATCTAATTGATATACTCACAATCTAAAATCAGGGTTGATTTTTTCTATTTTTTCACCATTATTTTTAATTTCTGTTGGTAAATTCTTATTAACTAATCCATTTTGTGGAAATTTGTAAATAGCTTGAATAATAATTCCAAATACTAAACCAATTGCTAATCCAATTAAAACTCTATAAATGAATTTAAATTTAAATTTTTTAAATGTAAACCATAAACCAATTTGAATTCCGATAAATATAATAATAGCAATAGCCGCTTGTCAACTTCCAATTGCTAAGAATTTATCTAATAAAACATTAGTCTTATCTTGCATTTTTTATGTATTTCTCCTATTAATTTTTAATAAGTTTTTCTAAAGCAATGTGAATAATATCTACAACTCTAGAAAATGGTGGTGAATATGGTAAATCAACTTGAGTTAATTCTTGATTAATTTCAATTTGATTTCAAATCAATGAAATTAAGAAATTAATTCTTAATACAGATAAATTAGATCCATACATTTGAGCACCAATTAATGTATTTGTTTTTTTATTTAAAATTAGTTTTAAAGCAAGCGGCGTTGGGTTTGGATAATATGATGGATGATCAGCATCTTTAATAAAAATAGTTTTTATATCATATCCTAATTCTTTAGCTAAAGTTTCATTAACTCCAGTAGCAACTAATTCTGATTCAAATACTTTTAAAATCGCGGTTTGTAAAGTTCCAACAAATTCGCTATTAACATTTAAAATATCATCAGCTACAACTTTAGCAAATTTTCTAGCAACTGTTGCTAGTGGAGTATAAGTAATTTGGTTAGTAATTTTATGATAAACAGTAGCACAATCACCACAAGATCATATATTTTTTAAATTTGTTCTTCCATGTTTATCAACAACAATAGCTCCATTACCTAGCATTTCTAATTTTGTATCTTTTAAAAACTCAGTTGCTGGTCTAAATCCAATAGCTAAAATTATTAAATCAACTTCAATTTCTTCATTTTGATCTAAGGTTAAGCTTAATCTTTTATCTTTAGTTTGAGTTATTGATTTTAACCCATTTTCTTTAATAATTTCAACATTGTTTTTGATTAAGTTTTGCTCTAATAAATCAGTGATTTCTTGATCAAACACTCTTTGATTTAATCTACTAGTTTTTTCAATTAAAACTATTTCTTTATTAAAGTGTTCTAACATTTCACAACACTCTAAACCAATAAATCCTGAACCAATTACTGCTACTTTTTTAATATTTTTGTCTTTTAGCTTTTCTTTTAATTCAGTTGCATCTTCTAATCTTGTTAAAGTAAAAATATTTGGTAAATCAATTCCTTTAATTGGTGGAACTATAGGCTTTGCACCTGTTGAGATTACTAATTTATCATAGTCTAACTCTAGTAATTGATCATTTTTTTCATATCAAACTTTTTGATTCTCAGCATCAATTTTTTTAACAACTGATTCACTATAAACTAAAATGTCTTGTTCTATAAATTGTTCTACAGTTCTTGCTAATAAATCAGTTGGTTTTAAAGATGGATTAGCTACAAAATAAGGTAAACCACAAGCTCCTAGTGAAACGTATTTTTCTTTTTGAATAACAATTATTTGGGCTTTTTTATCAGCTTTTTTTAGTCTGCTTGCAACTGTCATTCCACTAGCTGCTCCACCTATAATTACAATTTTCATACTAGCCTTTCTTATAAAAATTGAATTAAAATTATTAAATATAAAAATAAAAATTCTCTATTTTTGCACAAATTAAAATAAGAAAAAAACTAATTTTCTTATTAAAATAATTCAAAACTAAATATTTTTTATATTAATATTATTTATAAAATAATAATTTAATCTATTTAAATTATATAATCAGAACTTAATTATTAATGCTAAGAAAGTACTATTTATGAAATCTAAAAATAAAAATAAAGCATTAATTATTGTAGATTATCAATATGATTTTTGTGATCCTAATGGTAGTTTATATGTAAAAAATGCTTATACATTAAAACCTAAAATTGAAAAATTGGCAAAAGAATTAAAGTCTCAAGGTTGAACAATTATTGCAACTAAAGATTTTCATCCAATTGATCATTGTTCTTTTAAAATTTGAAATAAACATTGTGTACAAAATACTAAAGGTAGTGAACTTTATTTTGATTATAGTGATGTTGATTTAATTATTGAAAAAGGCGTTAATAAAGATATTGAAAGCTATAGTGGCTTTTTTGATGATGCTAATAACTCAAATGGATTAGATGAATATTTAAAATCAAAAAACATAGACACTTTAAAAATAGTTGGTGTTGCTACTGAAATTTGTGTAAAAGCTAATTATGATGACGCTATTAAATTAGGTTATGATGTTGAGGTTGATTTAGAATATTGCAAAGGTTTTACTGACTAGAATTATATTGTTTTATCTTTTAATTAATTGATCAATTTTAATGTTTTGCTATGAAATCAAAAATAAATCAAATTTTTTATAGCCTAATTTTTTAATTTTTCTGATATTTTTATGATTTATAATCTCATTTTATATAATAAAAACGGAAAAAATTTATCTATTTTATAACACAAACTCTAGGAGAGAATAATGAAAAATAAACATATCAGACTACTAGCAAAACTTGGAGTTTTATTTTCTGTTGCATCACTTCCATTAGTTGTTGTTTCATGTAAAACTTCAAATTCTAATAACAATAAACCTAATAATAATCAACAAAAACAATTAAGTAAAATTGATATTTCAAGTTTTAAAGGTAAAATTGAACCAAAAAATGAGTGAAATAAAGAAAATGTTTTACAAGCATTACTAAAAATAAATGGACTAGATAAATTAACTGAAAATGATTTTGAATTTAGTATTAAGAAAGCTAATTTATTACATAATGGAAAACTAGTAATTAAATCTAAAGACGATTCTAAAATTATAAAAGGTGAACTAAGTTTAGAAATTAAAAAACTAGATAAAGTTAAAAAGGTTGAAACAAAATATAATGATAATAAAACTGAAGTTTTAGAAATTGGTTATGATGAAAATGGAAAAATTTCTAGGTTTGCTGAAACTGTTAAAAAAGTTCCTGAAAAACTACCAGAAGAAATTATTAATTTAGATGATGCTTTTAGAAAAAATCAATCTAATACAATTGAGAATCTTGATAAATGAGACACATCTAATATAGTAAGTATGTCAGCAATGTTTCAAAATGCTAAGAATTTTAGTCAAGATTTATCAAATTGAAATACAGAAAGTGTAACTGATATGAGTTATATGTTTAATGGTGCAAATAAATTCAATGGTAATTTATCAAATTGAAATACAAAAAATGTAAAAAATATGTGAAGTTTATTTGAAGATACTAAAGAATTTGACCAAGATATTTCTAACTGAGATGTAAGTAATGTTGAAAACATGAAAAGTATGTTTAAGAACGCATCAAAATTTAATAAGTCACTTTCAAATTGAAATCTAAAGAGTATAAAAACACTAGATTCTATGTTTTTTGGTGCTTCTGAATTTAATAGCGATATCTTCAAACTAGAAAATAATCTAGTAACTGATATGAGTTATATGTTTTATCAAGCTAAAAAATTTAATAAGTCTTTAGATTGAGATATATCAAAAGTAACTAATATGAATAGTATGTTCAATAACGCTCATAGTTTTAATCAAAATATAACTAATTGAAATGTTTCAAATGTTAAAACTATGAAAAGTATGTTTAGTGATGCACATTCATTTAGTCAAGATATAAAAGATTGAAAAGTTGATAAAGTAACTGATATGGAGCGTATGTTTCAAAATGCAAGAAGCTTTAATAGAAATATTTCGAATTGAAACGTAAAAAGCGTAAAAACATATGATCACTTTAGTATACACTTAAAAAATGAATATAAACCTCAATTTGGAAAAAATAAATAATCTAATTATTAAATAATATGAAATAAATAAAACCTGTAATTTTTAAAATATAATAAAAATTTAATTATTATATATTCCATTAAAACTCATTTGTTCAAACAAATGAGTTTTTTATTAGAATTTTTTTTATAAAGAATTAAGAGAGTAAATATTTAAATCTACTAATTATTAAATGATATTATACAAGTAGAAATTAAGTTAAAAGTTATGTTAGTAGAAACAAGCAAGAAAAATAAACAAGTTATCTTTAATTTAAAAAACTCAAAGTATCATTCATCATATTTCATTTATATTTGTGTCGGAATTTTATTTATATTAGGATTAATAGCTTTAATATTTTCAACACCTTATAAAAACGATTTTAAACTTTCTCAATTTTTTGAAAAAATAACAAATTATGAATTAGGTAAATGATGAGCAAGAGGAACAGAATTAATTGGAGATACCCAAGTACTTATTTATTATCTTGCATTATTTATGATAGCTATTGAGTGCTTTTTTGCTTATAAAAAACAAAATAAAAAAGTGTTCTTTATTAAGCATTACTATTTAGTAAAAATAATTTATATATTAATTTTATTTACAATTATATCAATAGCCATTTTTCGTATTTATAAAGTTTATAACTTTGATAACGGATTTGGAAAGTATGGTGATTTGGTATTTCAAGATACTATAATCTATAGACAAATACTAACTACACTTATTCTTGTTTATCAAGTTATTATTTTGAGTTTATTTTTTTATACAATACATTTTAAATTAGCAAAAAGATCTGATATTTTAACTAATAAATATTTTAGTAAGTCTATTAAAATTTTAATTATAGGTCCTTTTTTACTAACTGTTATTACTTTGATAAAAGGAATGACTTCTCGTCCTTATTATTGAAATGTAATTTTTGCAGATCTACTAAATAAAATGTCTAAAACTCATCCAGAATTTGTAACTTATTATTTAAAACAAGAAAATTTTCAACTAGGTTTTTTAGCCAGTTCATCAGATTTTAAACAATACGATTTTTTAAAACTAGTTGATATTAATCAAATTAAAAATATGTATTTTTCTAATGCAAATTCAACTGATAACTGAGCTTGATATGTATCTAATGGATTTTTTAATCCATCAAAATATACTTGTCAATTTACTTATTATCAAGAATGAGCGTTTCCATCAGGACATGCTTGTCAAACTATGGTGGTTGGTTATGCTTGATATTCGATTTTTATTGCTGATAAGAAGTTAACTACTAAAAAATTAATGTTTTGTTTTGTTTATTTATTGTTTTTAATTTCAATGAGTTTTGCTTTAGTTACTACTAGAGGGCATTGAGTTAGTGATGTTGCTTTTTCTTATGTTTTTACAATTCCTTTAATAGTTATTGTTGAAATAATTTATAAAAAATTAAGTATAAAATACTTTAAAATTTAAAATGTTTTACTGATTGATTATGAATTAAATATGTTGTTTTTTATTCTCAAATATAAACCAATAATTATTAGCAGCAAATATTTTAAAATTTGATAAATAAAAACAAAAAGTTGTATTTATAATATTTATTATGACAAATACATTACCTAAAAAAGATGCGATCAGTACTGAGTTTAAATTAAAACAACAAAAAACATTTTCTTTTAAGCCTATATTTATTAGTCTTATTATTATTTATGTTCTAGCTGTTATTAGTTTAATATTTTCAACACCTTATAAATATGATTTTAAACTTTCTCAATTTTTTGAAAAAGGTTTAAAATTTGAAATAGTTAAATACTGATCAATGTGATATGAAATAGTTGGAGATACTGAAATAATTATTGTTTATTTATCTGTAGCTATGATATTAATTGAAAGTTTTTTTAGATGAAAAACTATAAATAATCAAATTAACTTTTGATCAAAAAATAAATGAATATTAAAAGCAATTTATATCATAATAATCATTAGCTGATTAATTCAAGTTATTATAAAAAACATTAAAACATTTAATCAAGATAATGGATTTGGTAGTAGTGGTGATGCTGTTTTATTAGATAGTAATATTTATCGTAATTCAGGAAACGTATTAGTTAGTGTTATTCATACAATTTTACTAATTAGTGTATTTTATTGAATTCATTTTAAACTTGCTAGATCTAAAGATTTTTTAATTAATCAATATTGAATTGATGCTTTAAAAGTTTTAATAGTAGTATTAGTTTCAACAAGTACAGTTATTTTAAAAGGAATGACTTCAAGACCGTTTTATTATAATGTTATTTATAATGACTTATTAGAACAAGTAAAATTAAATGGAAATAATCATTGAGTTGAACATTACTTAAATCAAGATGTTTTTAAACATGGATTTTTAGATATTAAAACTAATAAATATTATAGCTAATTCAACAACCGATTGACCTTGATATGTATCTAATGGTTTTTTTAATCCATCAAAATATACTAATCAATTTAATTATTGACATGAATGAGCATTTCCGTCAGGTCATGTTGCTGCTAGTTTAGTATTAGGTTATGTTTTATACTTATTTATAACTAAAAACAATAAGATTACTTATAAGACACTAATTATACTAGGTATTTATTTATTACATTTATTTTCAATGAGTTTTGCTTTAGTTGTTAATAGGGGTCATTGAGTTAGTGATATTACTTTTTCTTATGTGTTTTATATTCCTTTAATAGTTGTTATAAATGTGTATTCTAAAAATTGAATATTAAAAATAACTGAATTTATTAATAAAAAATTAAATAGTAAAAAAGGTTGTTAAACAACCTTTTTTAATGATTATTAAATTATTAGAATGAATAAATTTATTAATTTATATATTTTATAAACAATTAGAAAACGATTATCTATTATTTTCGTTATCTACATTAAGATAATTATCATCAAAGTTATCATTGAAATTATCAATAAAACTATTTAAGGCCTCATCTAGTTCACTTATTACTTTTAATTCAGATTCAATGTGTTTAAAATGTTCTTTAAGTGAAGGTTCTAAACTATATCTAATTTTATTGGTAATATTAGGTTTTATATGAGCTAATGCTTTATTTCATTCTCCCATTGTAACAATTATTTCATTTACTAAATCAACAGACGTATTGATTTCTTTATCAATATTAATTGGTTCTTTATTTCTGATTTCATCAATGGTATCTTGCATATGTTCAACTTCTTGTTTTAGAATAATTTTTTTGTTTAAAATATCATCTATTTCAGATAGAAGTTTTCTATTTTCTTTTTCTGTTTTTTCAATTTCTTCTTCTAAATTACTTTGTGTAATCATATTTGCAGCGATTTGTTTTTTAATATCTTTTTTATCAGACTCATATTCTTGCAATAGTTTTTCAATTTCACCTTGAGTAGCTAGAAGAGATTCTTTATCTTTATTTAATTGTTCAATTTCTTTTTGTTTGTCCTTTATTTCTTTTTCTAGACTTTCTTTTGTTAAGCTAAATTCCATTTTATCAATTTTAGATTCTAATTCTTTTAGCTCTGATTCTTTTTTAGTTTTCTCCAAATTAAGTTCTTCTATTCTTTGTTTAGATAAAGATGCTTGTCTTTCTAAATCTTTAGTTCTTTGGCTTAAATCTTTTGTTTCACTAATTAGAGTTTTATGTTCTTGCTCTTTTGTTTTAAGTTCTTTTCTAATTTCTTTTTGTTTGTGTTCTTTTTTTCTAATTTCAATTTCAAACACTTTAGTTTCAATTTTTAAATTTTCTTTGTAAGAATCGGTTCTATCATATTCTAATTCAAGTACATAATCTTGATCTTTTAGACTTTTTATAGTTTTTTGTTTTTCAGCAAGTTTTTTTCTTAATCTTTCTATCTCTTTTTCAATTATATTTTTGTTTTTTTCAACTTCTTTAATCTTTTTTTCTAGTTCTTGACTAACTTTTTCTTGTTCTTGAATTTTTGAATTTAAAATACTTATTTCAGACTCTAATTGCAAACTTTCTTGCTTTTTAAAATTATTTTCATTATTAATATTTTCAATTTTTTTCTGTTTTTCTTTTAATTCATTTTGTTTTTCTAAATTATTGTTTCTTGAAGTTTTTAATTCTGATTCTAAACTACTTACTTGTTCTTTTAATCTATTTATTGTTTGTTCATTTTTAGTTATTTCAGATTTTATTTGAGTTAATTTATCTTGTTTTTCTTTTAATTGATTTTTTAAATCTTTATTTCAATCTTCACTTTTTTGACTATTTAAATTTTCAAATTCTGATTTTAATTGTTGAAGTTGAGCTTCTAAGTTGCTTATTAATTTATTATTTTCATCAATTTCATTTTGTTTTTGTTGAAGTTCATTTTTAATTCTTTCTTGTTCTGATTTAACATTAATTAGCTGACTTTCAGCAACACTAATTTTTGCTTCAATATCACTTAGTTTACTTTTTTCTGAATCAAATTGTTTTTTTAGTATTTTACTTTCTTTTTTTAAATTATCAATTTGAGAGTTCAATAAATTGATTTTTTCGTTGTATTTTTTGATATCTGATAATTTTTGATTTAAGATTAAGTATTTTCAATTACTTTTCTGAACTATTGATTCAAGTTTATATATTTCATCACTAAATGACTTTTTAACATTTTCTAATTCTGATTTTTCTTTATTTATTTTTTCATTTTTAGCAAATAGATCTTCTAATTCTTTTTCTTTTTTAAAAAATTCATTTAGTATAGTTTTAAGAAGCCTTTTATTTTCTTTTATTTGTTCTTCTAATTTTTTTATTTCATTTTCTTTTAACGAAATATTTTGGTTATCAAGTTTTATTTCACTATTAATCTTTACAAGATCAGCATCCAATTTATTTAATCTATTTTTATTTGTCTTGCCTTTATCATTAAGACTATTAATATTAGCATCTAAATTATTAATTTGATTAGTTAGTTCATTTTTTTTGTTTTCACTATCATTTAAAATTTTTTGTATATTTTTTAATTCTAGTTCTTTAGTTTTCAACTCTTTTTTTATAGATTTAATTTGATTTAGCATATTCTGTTCTTTAGTGTTATTTGAAACAGCTATGTTTTTATACCCAACATATCCAAGACCAGTAGCTGTAATAACACTAATAACTGCTAGTAAACTTGTTAGCTTTTTCATAAAACACCTCTATTCAGTTAGCTCTGATACATTACTTGAAATTGCATCATATATAATTTTTTCAAGTTTTTTGATATTATCTTTTATTTCTTTTTTAGATTGATCTAGTTTAGAGTTTAGGTCTTTAATTTCTTTGTGATTCTTATTTATTTTTTCTTGAATTGGTGTCATCTTTTTTATATATTCGTTATAGCGAACACTTAATTCTTCAGGAACTAATCATTTTTTAACAAGTTCAGAAAATGAAGATAAATCTTCTTTAAGTTCTTGATCTTTTTTAATAATTTCTGCTAGACTTTCTTTAGTAGTTTTAAAACCAAATCTAATTTGTTGTATATATTCAATTATTTTGTTTGAAGCGTTTTCTATATTAGCTTTTATTGTTGAAAGTCTTTCATGTTCTTTTTCAGCTAGATTTAAATCTCTATTTAATTGTGAAATTTTAGTTTCATACATTTCTACTTCTTTAATTAGATCCAGTATCTCATCAGCTTTTTTATCTATTTCTTCTTGTTTTTCAGTATTAGCTCTTTCTATATTTTCGTTAGTATGTTTTAGTTCTTCTATTGTTTTGTTTAAACTATCAACAACTTCTTTAACTCTTTTTAAATCATCTTTATCGTTTAACAATTCATCTTTTTTACTTGAAATTCTATTATTTATTTCTTTAATTTCATTAGATAATTGCTTTTGTTTTTCTATAAATTCATTTTGTTCTTTAGTTAAATTAGATATTTTATTTTCTAATTCTGATTTTTGTGTTTTTAACATTAACAACTCTGAATTTTTTTGTTCAAATTGTTGTTGTTTTGCTTTTAAATCTTGTTTAATAGAATTATATTTTTTAGTTAATGATTCTAAATTTCGTTCTTCTTTTTCTATAAATTTTTTATGATTTTTAAGTATTATTTTTTTAGCTGCAATTTCATTTGTTAAATCACTAATTTCACTATTTAAAACGATTCTAAAAGCAAGTAAACGTGTATACTCTCTAGAAAGTTTTTCATATTCTAGTTGTTGATTTTTTAATTGTTGTTCTTTTAATTCGTTTTCTTTTTTAATCTTTTCTAGTTCTTGTTCTAAATTAGATTTTTGAGCTTTTAATTTTTTAATATTTGCTAAATATTGTTGTTGTTCTCTTTCTAGTTTTTGGATTTCAGCATTTTTTTGTTCTATTTGTTCATTTAACTTTTGATTTTCTGATGAATTATCACTTTTATCTTTTTCAATTTTTTCTATAAATTTTTTTAGTTGATTTAGTGATTCATTAGATTGACTTAGTTTTGTGCCGGTAATTTCCAGTTGTTTATCAATATAACTTATTTCAGATTTCACATTCATTAAATCTGAATCTTTTTTCTTGTTTAAATCAGAAATTTCTGATTTAACTTGATTTATTTTGTTGTTTAAATCAGAAATTTTTTCTTCAGTTTGTTCAAGTTCAGATATTTTGTTTTCTAATTCTTTTTTATCATTATCATTTGAATTTGATAATTGTTGTAGTTGTTCATGTGTTCTTTGTAAAATTTCTGTTTTTTCTTCTATTTCTTTTTGTTTTTCACTAAAAGATTCTTTTAATGAATTAAATTGCTCTTCTAAATTTGAATAATCTTTTTTAAGTTGATCATATTCTTGAATTTTTAATTTTAAAACCAAAATTAAATGTTGCTTTTTAGCTAATTCGCTTTTTACTTTATCTATATTTTTTTGCTTATTGTTTTTATCTGTTTCTAATTTAATCAATTCAGATTCATAAGTTTTTATTTGTTCTTTAAGCTCATTAAGTTTAGTATTTGATAAAACTAACTCATCTTGAAGTTTTCTAATTTCACCATTAAAAAAAGTATGATTTGCATCATTTTTAAGTTTTTCTCTTTTAAGTTTTGCTAATTCTTGTTCTAACTTAATTTTTTGTTCTTTTTTTGCTTTTGATTCTGATTTAGAAATATTTAAATTTTTAATTAACTCGTTTATCTTGTTATTTTCTTGAGTTAATTTATTTGCTATATCGCTTTCTTGTTGTTTTAATATTTTGATTTTTTCGTTGCTATTTTTAATGATTTCAGCATCTTTAGTGTCTAAATCTTTAATTTTAGCTTCACTGTTAAGAATTTCATTTTGTAGGGTTTTTAGTTTTTCTTCTAGTTGTTTAAATTCATGCTCTTGGTTATTTATAGTTGTATCATTAGATAAATTCTTATACCCCACATAAGAAATACCAGCTGCTGAAAAAACACTAATAGCAGTAAGTAATACTATTAACTTTTTCATATAAAACCTCTAAAAATAACACTGTATAGTTTAATTTTATAATTTATGGTTTTTTTTTTTTTTTTTTATGACGACTTTACAGCCTTTTAAGGTTAAAAACTTGTATAAAAAGCCAGTTTTTTTAGTAAAATTAGTATCTTTTGTGTTTTTTTGTATTTCTAAATAAAAATAAAAAAACAATAAAACACTTATTATCAATAGTCGTATTAATTAGCTATTTTTAGAGATTTTTATTTTGCAGAGCTTGTATTATTCCTTTCTTAAAAAGAAAAATTTTTACAATAACTGTGTTTTAAAAAGATAGTTAAAATAACAAAGTAGATAATAAAAAAAGACTGGGCTTTCAGTCTTTTTAAAACAATATTTAGTTATCAATTTCAAAGAATTTATCATCAAATTTTTTGTTAAAGTCTTGGATCATTTGTTCTAGTTCTTTATCAAATTTTTCAAGGTCTTTTAGATTATTTACAATTGAGTCATAGTGTTCAACTAGTTTAGGTAAGTCACTATTTGTAATTTGCCTAGTAATTCTTTTCTTTTCTGTAATTCTAGTTGACTTATTTCAATCATTCATTAAATCAGTGATATTTTGAACTTTATATACAGAAGCATTAATACTATCAAGAATAATGTTTGATTTTTCTATGGCTGTTAGTGCTGGTTTTTCGATAAGCTCAACTTGCTTTTCTAATTCTTCTTTTTTACTTTGAATTTTTTGAATTAATTCTTCTATTTTTTTATTTTCAACATTAAGATGATTAACTTCACCAGCTAAGTTTTCTCTTGTCTTAGTTTTTTCTAATAATTTAATTCTTAAATCAGATTTGGTTGTTTCAAGTTCTTGAAGTTTTTCCTTAAGTTCTTTTTGTTTATTTTTTAATGAAGTTTGTTCTTGATGTAATTTATTTATTTTTTCATCATTCTCTAATTTCTGTTTTTCTAAGAGATTATAGTTTTTATCATAGTCAAGTGATTCTAGCTCTTTTTCTAAATTAGAAATCTCTTGTTCTTTTCTCAACTTTGTCTTTTCTAAATCTTGGATTTTTAATTTAAAAGATTCAATTTTACTTTTTAAAACTTGGATCTCTTCTGATAAATTTTTATTTTTTTCTTTTAATTCATCTAGTTCTTTTACTTTTGAGTCAAGTTTTTTTGTGACATTTTTTAAATCTGTTTTCTCATTTTTAATTGAATTAGATACATCTGATATTTTTTGTTCAATTTGAGTTTTTGTGTCATTTAAACTTTTTATTTCTTTATTAAGGTCAGAGTTTTTATTTTCTAGATTTTGAATTTCATCATTAGCTTTACTGTTTTCTTCTTTAATAGTCTTAATTTCTTGTTCTTTTGATTGTTTTTCTTGTTGTTTTACTTGGATTTTACTATCTAATTGCTTATTTAATTCTTCTTGATTTGAAATATTTCTGTTTAAATCATTAATATTAGATTCCAGATTTTGTAATTCTTGTTTTTTAGATTCGTTTTCTTCCTTAATAGTTTTAATTTGATTTTCTTTTTCTGCTATTTCAGTTTTAATTGATGAATTGTTGCTGTTAGAATTTGCTAGTTCTCTTTTTAAATTGCTAATTTTATCATTTAATTTAGAAATTGTTTTTTGATTATTAGAAATTTCTGATTCTATATTTTGTTTATCCTTTTCTTTTTTGTCTAAAATTTCTTTTAAGTTTTTTGTTCAGTTTTGTGCTTTTTGATTGTTTAATTCCTCTAATTCTGTTTTTATGTTATTTAGGTCTTTATTTTTTTGTTCTAAAATACCGTTGTTTCTTTCAACTTCTTTTTGTTTATCTGATAACTGTTTTTTAATCTCATTTTGTTTTTGTGTAGTGGTTAAAATTTTTTGTTGAGTATTATTAATTTCTTGTACTAACCCATTTTTATCACTAGTTAGTTTTTGAATATTATCTTTTATTTCATTAACTTTATTCTTAGTTTCACTTATTTTAGCTTCTAGTGATCTATTTTTTTCAGTATATTCTTTTATACTTGTTAAAATTTTTTCTAGCCTTAATTCTTCTAATTTTGTTCTTAATAAATCATTGTTGATTTTTGCTATTTCATGTTCAACTTCATGTTCTATATCTTCAATATTGTGTTTTTTGTTTATTAAATCGTTAAACTTTTCATTTAATTTTGTAGCTATATTATCTTCGTTTGTTAATTCAACTAAATTCTTATAGATTTGTTTTTCAAGTTCTTTTAGTTCTTTTTCTAATTTAGATGATTGTTCTTTATTATTATTCATTTGATCATTATTGTTTTTAATATCTTCATCTATTTTTTTAGAATCAGAATCTAATTTTGTTAATTTATCATTATTAACTATTAGTTTAGTATTTAACGAACTAATTTCTTTTTCTAAATCTTTTATTTCACTATTAAAGGAATTGATTTTAGTTATTCTTAAATTAAAATTATTTTCTATGTTTTTAGCTGCTTTTTGTTTTTGTTCTAATTGTTTTTTTAAAGTATTTAGTTTCTTTGTTATGTCATCTTCTCTAGTATCTCTTTTAACAGCAATATTTTTTAAACTAACATAAGCAAAACCAGTTGAAGTAAAGACACTAACAGTTGCTAAAAGTACTGATAACTTTTTCATAAAATCATCTCCATCCAATAGTTTTAACTTGTTATTTCTTGTATTTTTTGATTAATTTCTTTAACGATATTATCTAGTGAAGTGCTGTTATCTTTTAGTTTTTGAGTTATTTGTTTTATAGCGGTTTGTTTAGGTTCAATTTCATTTTGAAATCCAATTAAAAATAAATAATATTTTTCAAAATTTTTATCATCTTCTTTTGGATTTAGTCATTGTTCTATATATTGTATGTATTTATCACTTGATTCTTTAAGGGTTTTAATTTCTTTATTTAATTCAGAAAAATCACTTTTAATATTTTTTAAAATAGTTTTAATATTTTTAATTAAGATTTGTACACTTTCATATGCACTATCTATTTTTTTCTTCTTGTCTACTAGTTTTTCATTTTTAGCTTTTTCTTGTTTTAGTTCTTTTTTTAGAGTAAGAATTTGAGCATCTAATAACTCGATTTGGGATGCTAAATTATCAAATTCTTTTTGTTTATTTTTAACGTCAAGTTGTAATTTAAAGTTTTCACTATCTGAAGCTTTAATTTCTGATTTTAGTTTTTTTAATTCTTTATTTTGATGATCAACTGAACCTTTTAATCAATCTAATCTATCTTTTTTAGTTTTTTTATCACTATTTATATTAGAAATTTTAGAATCAAGATCATTTATTTCTTTATTTAACGCATCTCGTTTTTCATTTAATTCACTTGATTGATCAGTTAATTTTTTAACTTCTTTTTCTAGTTGTTGTTTTTGTGAATTTAAGGAAGATAATTCATTAGTTTTTCTAGTGATTTCTTGTTGATTTTGATCTAGAGTTTGTTTAATTGAATTGTATTGTCTTTCTAAGGTTGACAAATTATTTTGTTGAGATTCAATTATTTGTTTTAAACTGTTAACTAATTTTTCTTTACTAGTTTTTGTTTTATTTAATTCATCAATTTGAGAAGCTAAGTCAGTTTTTTCAACTTTTAATCTTTTTATTCTTTTATCTAAAGTTTCTAAGTCTTTTTCTAATTTTTTAATTTGTTCTTGTTTTTGTTGTTCTTGTTTTTTAGCTTTATCTAATTTAGCTTCAAGTTCTTGTTTTTGTTGTTTTGAATTTTTAATAGAATCTAAATAACTTTCTTTTTGAGTTGTTAGTTGTTTTAATTCATTTTTCTTTTTTTCTAGTTGTTCATTTAATGTATTATTTTCAGATGTTGAGTTTTGTTTTTGTTTTTCAAGTTCTTGTATTTGTTGAGTTAATAAACTAATTTGAGAATTAGTTTGATCTAATTGAGTTTGAAGATCTTTTATTTGATTTTCTTTATTTCTAATTTCTGAATTAACTTTGTCAATATCAGTTTGTTTTTCTTTTTTTAATTCAGAAATTTTAGTTTTAATAGTTTGGATTTGATCTTTAGTTTCTTTAATTTGTTTATTTATATTTACTAATTTATTATTATTTTTGCTAAGTTCATCTGTGCTTTTGTTAAGTTCCTCTAACAAATTAGCTAACTCAGTTTGTTTTTCTTTTAAAACAACTTTTTGTTGATTTAGTTCAACTTGTTTTTGAGTTTTAGAATCATTTAATGTATTAGTTTGTTTATTAAGTTCTAATAGTTCTTTTTCTAATTTCTTATAATGACTTATTTTAGTTTTTAATTTAAATATAAGTAAATAGTCTTTATTAATTTGGTTTTTTAGTGTAGCTATTTCTTGTTGTTTTTTATCTTTATTTTTAATAAGTTGGTCAAGTTCTTTTTTTAGAGATTCAATGTCAGTTATAGTAGTGTTAATTTCATTATTCTTTTTAGCTAGTTCAGATTCTTTATTTTTAATTTCTTTAATAAAGTAATCTTTTAGTTCATCTTTATGTTCTTTAGTTTTTTTAAGATTTTTTAATTCAGATTCAGATTTAATTTTTAGATCATTTTTAGTTTTTGACTCTAATTTTAGATTAGTTAAATCTCTTGTTAATTTACTAATCATTTGTTTTTGATCAGAATCTTTTTTAATAAGTTCTTTTTGTTTTTGTTTTAACTCATTAAATTTATCTTTACTACTAATAAAATTCTTTTCATCTTCTAAAAGTAAAACTTTTAATTGGTTTTCTTTAGTATTAATATCATCACTAACACTTTTTAATTGCTTTTCAAGTTCTTTAACTTCGTTTTGATGTGTATTTAAAAAGCTTCTTTGATTATGAATATTTTTATATACAACATATGAAAAACCTGCTGCTGAAAACACACTAATAGCAGCAAGTAATGCCACTAATTTTTTCATAATAACCTCTAAATTAACGTTACATTCTAATTTAATTTTATTACTTTTAGTTTTTTATGAAAAAAAGGTATTGTAATTTCCTAAAAATTTAAATAAAATAATTATTTATAGTTTTTATAAAATACGTCTTTGTTTTTAAAATAAGTAAGAAAAAAACTAGCAAAATTGCTAATTTTAATTAAAGAAAATATGTATTTAATAGTTATTTATCATAATGTTCTAAACAGTGTGTGTATCAAAAATATATTGACATTATATATATATATATATATATATAATGTGTCTTACCAAAAGATAAACAACCAATTGTAAAGGACATTATATGAAAAAATTACTAACAATATTAGGATCTGTTGGGCTAATGGCTACAACTAGTGCTGCAGTAATTGCTTGTGGTGATAGAGCACCAAATATAAAACAAAAAGAAGAAAAGACAAAACCTTCTGAGGCACCTAAAAATGAAGAGTCTAAAAAGGAAGAAAAGAAACAAGAAGAATTTCAACCTAAATTTTCAGATGTTGAAAATAAAACTCTAGGTAATTTTGAACCAAACAATAAGAACACAATATCTCAAGGAGATATCAAAAAAGAGTTGGCTAAGAAATTGAATGTAAATGAATCTGATTTACAAGAATTAAAAACTAACTCATCATCAAATGGAATTGGTTTTGGTTCAGTAAGATCTAAAACCTTTGTTGGTGCTTTAGAATTTAAATTTGAAATAGAAGAAAATAAATAAAAATATATTAAAGTCTCTAGTGATTATGTTTTTATAAAATCCTAGAGATTTTTATTAATATTTAATTCCACATATTACTTAATAGTAATTTATCATAATGTTCCAAATAAGCATTTACCAGGGATACACTTGACATTATATATATATATATATATAATGATTATTGATACGAAAAATATATGTGTATTTCTATGAATACACCACAAAAAGGAAATAATAATATGAAAAAATTACTAACAATATTAGGATCTGTTGGGCTAATGGCTACAACTAGTGCTGCAGTAATTGCTTGTGGTGATAAAACTCAACAAAAAACTCCTGACAAAAAAGAAGAAAATAAACCAGCCGAGGAAAAGAAAGAAGAAAAAACTGAAGAACCTAAAAAAGAAGAAGAAAAGAAA
This sequence comes from Mycoplasma mycoides subsp. capri, assembly GCF_018389705.1. Taxonomy (NCBI): domain Bacteria; kingdom Bacillati; phylum Mycoplasmatota; class Mollicutes; order Mycoplasmatales; family Mycoplasmataceae; genus Mycoplasma; species Mycoplasma mycoides. Next base: position 1,029,516 of record NZ_CP065581.1, read on the forward strand.
GAAGAAACTAAACAACCTAATTTTTCAAGTGTTGAAAACCAGGTTTTTAGTAACTTTGAACCTGATGAAAATAATATAATTCCTCAAGCAAAAATAAAAGAAGAGTTAGCTAAAAAATTGGATGTTAGTAAACCTGAATTACAAGAATTAAAAGTTGATTATGAAAAGAAAACTGGAAGTGTATTCCTTCCAAAACACAATAAAACATTAAACTTTAAATTTAGTACTTATCTTGAATTAGGTGAATTACAAGCAGAAAAGAAAAATAATTTTTCTGTAGTATCTCAAACAAAAATAAAAGAAGAGTTAGCTAAAAAATTAAAAACTGATTCAAGTAAATTACAAGAATTAAAAGTAGATTATGAAAAAAATACTGGTACTGTTAAGGGACCAAAATCTTCTAATCCTATAGAATTTAGATTTTCAGTAAAAGAAGCAAAATAATAGTAAAATCTCTAGTTTCACAGCTTAGAGATTTTTTTATATCTACTTTTGATATTTACACATATATTTAGTTATATATTTATTTTTTATTTTTTTTATTATAAATAATATGACTTTAAACAATTGAATTACAAAAAAACACAATAAATCTAGTCTTGATATCCTACAAAAAATTTTTATTTTTTTCTTTAATCTTAAAGTGTTATTAAAATTACAAAATAACTCAACTCAACCTACCCTAAGAATACACTTGACATTATATATATATATATATATATAATGGTTATTGATAGGGAAAATATATGTGTATTTCTATGAATACACCACAAAAAGGAAATAATATGAAAAAATTACTAACAATATTGGGATCTGTTGGACTAGTTGCAACAACTAGTGCTGCAGTAATTGCTTGTGGTGATAAAACTTCACAAAAAACTCCTGACAAAAAAGAAGAAAAAAAATCTGCTGATTCTAAAAAGGAAGAAAAAGAAAAGACTGAAGAAGAATCTAAAAAAGAAAAAGAGGAAGAAAAGAAAGAAATAGATAGCAAAAGTCCTAAAAAAGATTTAGACTTAGGTGTTTTAGCAAAAGACGAAAATAGATATAATAGTGTCTCTCAGTCTGAAATTAAGAAAAAACTAGCTAAACTATTACAAACAGAAGAATCTAGTCTTACAGACTTAAAAGTTGAATATGGAGAAGAAAGTGGAAAGGGAACAGTTAGATCTCCAAAACATGCAGATCCAGTAAAATTTACTTTTGTTACTGTACTTGATTTAGGTAACGTTCCAACAACTAAAAACAAAGATAAAGAATATGTATCAAATGGAAAGATAAAAGAAGAATTAGCTAAGAAATTAGAATTAAATCAAGGGGATTTATATAATCTGCATGTTGACTCTTCTAATGCTAATTCAGGAACTGGAACAGTTAAATCTTCAAAATTCTCTGGTACTATAAGTTTCAAATTCACAATAAAAGAACAAAAGAATAAATAATAATTCGTCAGTCTCTAATTCTTATTAAAAGATTTAGAGATTTTTTATTTACCTTTACAATTGTTAATTAATATTTCAATTTATTTTGTTGCAAAACCTTTTTTTAAATTGATTTAAATCAATATCTTTTTGAGTAACATTTTTATAAAGTCTTTTTAGATAATCAAACTTACTGTTTGGATCACTAAAATCTAAAGAGGTTCTAATAACATTTTCTAAAATTTCAGGATATGGAATTTTTTCATATAAAGAAATAATCTTTTTAAATAATCTAATATTTTTACTTATATTATGGATTTTTTTGAGTAATTATTAAATATAACTTCTAATCCTTATTTGTATATCTATTAAAATTAACTACATAATCAAATCTTCTAATAAGCTCTTTATTTAAATAATCATATAAATTAAAGTATAATTTCTTTATTTAAATTATCTAGACATTGTAAAACTGTTGAAATTACTATTCCCATTTCTCTTAGATCATTACTATTAGTTCTATCTAAAAAGCTAATGCAACTATTTCATCAAATAAAATAATTGGTTTTTAGGTTGAAATAATTTATTAATCTCATCAAATAATTAAATTATATTGATTTAAATAATAATCAACTCAATCGTTATGTTTATCTAATCTAAGCTGTTCTAATAAATCACCATAAAGAATATTGTAATAATAAGGTCTAGATCTCATTTTTTTTAATAAAACTATAAAACAATTATATTAAATAACATAAAAACTACTAATTCAGTAGTACCTAAAATACCATAAAATATTCATCAGTATCTAACTATTTATTTTTTTAAAAAATATAGTTAATTTAAGATCAATAGAAAAAAAGAAAGAATTAAATAAAAAACCAATAATTTTGTCCTACTCTTTTATAATTACTGGTTTTTTTTATTTTTAATTTTAAATTGGTTATTTATAATTAATTTTTTCTAATATTTGTCTTTATTATATTAAAAACTTATTTTTTAAATATTTAATTTAGCTACATAATTTATGATTTTTTGTTCAAAAAAAGTAGTGTTGTGTGGAGCTTTGGTTTGTGTTCTTATTCATAAAATAACTATATAATTTACAAATATTTTATTTAATAATAGTTTATGTTCATCATAGTTTTTATATAAATCTAAAAACACTTTTTCACACTCACTAGACATATTTGAAGTTTCAATTAAATAAGCTAATTCAAAATGTTTATCTCCCATTGTTGCATATTCTCAATCAACAAAATAAATTTTATTTTCAGTTTGAATCATATTAAAAGGAAATAAATCATTATGTAAAGGAGTATTAAATTCCATACTATCTAAAATATCATCAATTAAACTAGCATATTTACTTATAACTTCAACACTAGTATTTAACTCACTCATTTTAGTTTTATAATATTCAACTCTTTGTTTTAAATTATTATCTGGAAACTTTAAATTAGAACTATGTATTTGTTTAATTTGATTTGCTATTAAATTAATATTATTTAAATCAATTATAGGTTCAACTCCATCAATATATTCTCAAATGATTTCTTTTTGATTATTACTAATAAGTTTTGGAACAAAATCAAAGTTTTTTAAAAGCTCATAATTGATTTGATGATTAAAGTTGTTATAGTTTTTAATCTGTAAAAAAGTGTTATCTATACGATAAGAAACATTAGTTCCACCTTTAGTTATTTTAATTTTCATTAGTATTCAATCTCTCAAATATTATTTATTAAATATTTTGCTTTATTTCTAATATTTTTATTATGTTCGTGTTTACAAATATAAGAGTTATCATAAAACATTTCAAACATAGAAAGATCATTATAATCATCACCAGCAACAATAATATCATCACTAGAAATGTTTAATTTTTCTTGTAAACCTTTAATCGCTTGACCTTTACTTACATTAAATGCATGAATTTCATTAAACAACTTATTATTAATATTATTAAAAGTAATATTGACTTCTAATTTATTTTTATTAATAAAGTTTTCAATTTGATCTCAAGTATTTTGACTACATTCAATTTTTAAACATAATAAATCTTTATCGTATAAATAATCTAATGTTTTATTTAAATTTTCAAGACCAAAAAAGAATTTTTCTACATCAGTTGATCAATTTTTATGAAATAAAAATGATTCATTATCACTTGTAGCAAACACGATTACATCAATCTGATCAACTATAGTTTTTAAAAAATCTAATAACTGAATTTTAATATTTTTATCAATTGTTTTTTTATAAAAAACTTCACCTTGATTATCACAAACCAAAGCTCCGGTATTAACAATAAAATAATCAGGTAATAAATTATACTCATCTAGTAAATGTTCTTTTAATTGTTTATATGGTCTTCCTGTTGAAACTATTAATTTATTATTTTTTTGAAATTCTTTTACAAAATCTAAATCTTTTTGATCAATTTTTAAACTATTTTTAACTTTTGAGTTTCTTAACGTATTATCAAAATCTGAAAATAAATATTTCATACTAGCACCTACAATATTATCTTAATTTATTTATATTCTTTTAAATACAAAAAAAGAGAGTTTTAACTCTCTTAAATTATTTTAAATTCATTCTTTCCATTTGACGTAAACGTCTTTGGCGTTCTTGATTACCAGCTTTTCTTTTCTTCTCATTATATAAATAAAAAGCATAAGTTTGAATAATTTGTAATACTGAAGAAAAAATTCAATAAATACATACTCCTGTTGCAACTGAAACAATAATGATAATAAATACAAACATCATTACAACTTGCATTATTAATTGTTTTTTTCTTGATTTTTTCTGTGCTTCAGTTAGAGTAATTGATTTTTGTTTTTTCATCTGTAGTAATGTTGGTAATAACATTGAAACAGCTTGTAAAGGTAAGTAAATTGCAAGAATAATAATATATATGTAGTTTCCTGATGTAATTTGTTGTCATGGCCCTTCAATTAAAGCGATTGGACCAACTGCTGCTATTTTTAGTGCTCTTGTTGATCTAACTATTGCATAAATAGCAAATAAGAAAGGTAGGGGAGCAAATGAGCCAGCTAGTGCAGAAAACTGTGACATATTTTCTTTTTTATATAAAGCTTGGATTTCTAATTGCTGTTTTTGTTTAGATTGCATATCCTTTTTATCTTTATATTTTGCTTGAATATCAGCAATCTTTAATTGTATGTCTTGCATTTTTTCTTGGTTAATTTGTGATTTTCAACCAAATGATAATGTAATTCCTTTAATTAATAAAGTTGTTAAGAATATTGCAAAAATAGCTGAAATTCCATAACTTAATTGAGAAGATTTATCTAATAAGGGATTTAGTGTTCCAGAAAATAATCTAACCATTCCAGCTAAAACTCAAGCTGTTGGATAAACGAAAAATCCATAAAACGGTGATTGAGTTAATTTAAAAGTTTCTTTTCAAGAAGTAATAGCATTATATCCATATTCAAAATAATTACCCTTATCATAAACAAAATGATGGACCTTAGATCCTTTTTCACCTAAAGAGCTTAGAATAATTTCAAATGAAACCCCAGGAGCATAAACACTTTTACCTGTCATATCAACTATTTGATTAACACTATATTGAGCTTGATACATCTGTACACAACCTCAAAGCATTGAAACTAAAATAAATAAAAACCCAAACACTTTTAATCATTTAATTACTAATTTAATAGTTTCTTTTTTAGTTTTAGGAGCTTTTTTATTTTTTGAAGCATTTAGATAACTCATAACTTTATATGACTGTTTGTACAAAATAATCCCTCCTTTCTTTATTTAATCTCTTTTATTAATTTAATTAATGATTTAGATAATGTTGCATATTTAAGTTCTAAAACACTTTTTCTAACTAGAATAATAACATCTTTTGAAATAGTTCCAACTTCATTAATGTTTTGTCTTAATATCATTCTAATTTGTCTTTTTACTTTATTTCTAACTACAGCATTACCTATTTTTTTCCCAACACTAATACCATACCTTAGATATGATTGATCGTTATCTTTATAGTAAATAACAAAACAAAAATTCTTAACAGTTTTTTTGTAATTAATTATTTCTTGAAACTCAAAATTTTTCTTAATTACTCTTTTGTTTTTCATAAATTATTAAGCAGATAATCTAACTCTACCTTTAGCTCTACGAGCTTTAATTACTTTTCTACCATTTTCAGTAGCCATTCTTGCTCTAAAACCATGAACACGTGCATGTTTTAGTTTTGATGGTTGTCAAGTTCTTTTCATACCACTACCTCCTTTACAAAAAAATAAATAATTCACACCTAATTATATAATATTTTGCTTTAAAAATACACTTATAAACTTAATTTTTAGCTTCTCAATTAAATGTAGATAAAAGCACAAATTACTAACAGAAATATTAGTTAATTGTTGATAAGTTGATAACTATAAAATAACACCATTAAAATAAGATTTTAGAATTTGTTAATTTGTTAATATATCTATGTTATAAGGATTTTTTCCACGTTTTCCACATTTTTAACAAGTGTTTAACTATAATATTTTTGGAGACAAAT